>DATMPC010000076.1 GCA_035567895.1 Terriglobales bacterium
ACTGCCATTAGCAGAAGCTTTAGAGCACGCGCGCTGTCTCCGACCATGTATTCCACCAGTGGGCGCGCGCCCATTTGTGCGTTGTTCTTGTTTGAATTCGGATACTGTGCAGATAAGTCTTGCGCGATGGTAGTCACGTCCGCTGTGGCTTGGACTCTGCTTACGCCCGGCTTTAACCGTCCGATTACTTCGAGGAAGTGGGCGCCGCGCTGCTCAGTCACGACAGATTCTCCCGGCTCATCTGGCTCCGAGAGCTTGGAGAAAGTCGTCCAGAGATCGATTGCGCGCGACCGTATGGGGAACTGAAAGCCTTCTGGCATCACTCCAATGATGGTGTAGCTGCGCCCGCTCAGCGTTACAAAGCGTCCCATGACTCCATGATCGGAGTTGAATTGTCTTGCCCAAAATTGGTGGCTCAAAACGATCACGTGATGGCCAGGCTGATCTTCGTCGCGGGCAAAGCTGCGGCCTAGCGTGGGTTGCACACCCAGGACGTTGAAGAAACCAGCCGAAGCAATCTCGGTAGAAACGTGGACTGGTTCACCTACGCCGGTCAGTGTGTAGTCATTATTGGTGTGGGTGGCAACATCGGTGAATGAGCGATTGCGGTCACGCACGTCGCGAAAATCAGGATAGGAAAAAGAGGATGGAGTAGGCACTCCACCTCGTATATTCAGTGTTTCGACGGCGACCAGCCCCTCTGGTTCTGGAAAAGGAAGAGGACGCAGCAGGACGTTGTATACAACGGTGAACATCGCCGTGTTGGCGCCAATCCCAAGCGCCAGCGTGGCAATTGCCACAAGCGCGAAACCGCGCGACTTCAGGATCGTGCGAAAGCCAAAACGCAAGTCTTGTAGAAGGCGTCCCATGCGGTGTTCTTCTCCTGACTGGAGGTAGGAGATAAAGTGAGCACGTGTGAGCCCCTAGGATCGCTTCAGCAAGCTATTGATTTTGCGAGATCGGCGGAAGGCTGATGCGTGTTCGCTTCGGAGTTAGCGTGCAGTGGTGGGAATTTCTGTTCGGAAGCAGACAAGAAATCAGGCAAGAAGTCAGGACCTGCGGCCGGCCTCGGCCGGGTTTAGGTCTCCGGACACTCAAAATCTAAGGGATCTGCGTGCTTTGTCGGGTTCAAACACCCGCGCGGGGCGCGCGTCGGTCCTCAGTCCAGACTATTCGAGAACTTCAGGCGTGATCTGGATATTTTTCTCGCCGGCGGCGCGTTTTTCCCAATACTTCTTAACCCACGCTTCGAAGCTCTTACCGGCCGCGGGATCACGATCGCTGAACTTGAGCGCCGCGATATCGGAGTAGGGAACCGACACCTTTTCGCGGGCGCCCGCAGGAATTACTCTCACGAAGGAATTCCTCAATGAGGTACTGGTCCGACGATCAAAGACGTAGCCTTCGAGCTTGCTTCCATCTTTGCGAGTGATGGTAATGTCGCCGCGGTAGTCGAACGCTTTTTCCAGCGCCTGGCGAATGTCGTTCTCCCTGGCAAGCTGCGGAATCCAGCCTTCGAGTCGCTCGTGCGCTGTACCCGGGGATACTTCGAGCGCCTCAGGATTCATGGGGGCTTGCTGCTGCTCGGAAGTTGTTGGTTGGGGCTCTCCGCTCATGCCCGGCTCTCCTCCAGTTCGCTTGCGTCAGTTTCAATCTGGATCAGAGGGTTGAAAGTATGAACTGGGCGCACCGGCTCATTTAAGAGCTTGAGCGCGCTCTCGTCGTCGTAGTGCGAGAAGGTGGCGCGAATCGTTCGCATGAATCCGGCGAGGGAGCCGAAGGTGTCGCTCACCGCAGAGGCCTCATATCCGCTGTGTACCATGCAGTTCGCACAGCGTGGATTTCCCGATTCAGTACCATAGTTGTGCCACTCAGTGGCTTCCATCAGTTCCTGGAAAGTATCGGCGTAGCCGTCCTGAAGCAGGTAGCAAGGCTTCTGCCAGCCAAAGATGTTGAAGGTCGGCATGCCCCACGGTGTACAGGCGTAATGCTGTTTGCCCATCAGGAACTCTAGAAACAGCGGTGATTGATTGAAGCGCCAGCTCTTTTTGCGGTTCGACAGAATTCCGCGGAAAAGGCGGCGGATGCGGGCGCGTCCGAGAAAGTGTTTTTGGTCGGGTGCTTTGTCGTAGGAGTAGCCTGGTGAGAGCATCATGCTCTCGACGCCGAGCTGCATCATTTCGTCAAAGTGAGCGCGGACGCTGTTCGGGTCGGCGCCGTCGAAGAGCGTCGTATTCGTGGTCACGCGGAATCCACGCTTGACAGCTTCCTTAATGCCTTCAATCGCGATTTCGTATCCACCCTCGCGGCAGACAGAGAAATCATGATGCTCGCGTTGTCCATCGACGTGGACTGAGAACGTCAGGTACTTGCTCGGCTTGAACAGATCGAGCTTCTCTTTCAGCAAGAGGGCATTGGTGCAGAGATAGATGTATTTCTTGCGAGCGATCAGGCCGTCGACGATCTTCTCGATCTCGGTATGCATGAGCGGCTCGCCGCCCGGAATGCTAACGACCGGTGCTCCGCACTCGTCGACTGCGCGGAAGCATTCTTCCGGCGTGAGCTGTTGCTTCAGGATGTGTGCCGGATATTGGATTTTGCCGCATCCAGCGCAAGCGAGGTTACAGCGGAAGAGCGGTTCGAGCATGAGGACGAGCGGATAACGCTTGCGTCCAGCGAGCTTCTGCTTCAGGACGTAAGTTGAAACCGTCCACATCTGTGAAATTGGTCCCGCCAAAGTGCCCTCAAGTTCTCGGCGAGCATCCGCTCGCCCGAAATAAAAAACCTACGTCAACAGCGAGTCTGCTTGTAGCCGCTCGCTGCTCACCGTTTTCCCGTACGCGGTCAATGCGATCAGTGGAAAGTACGCACGATAGAGGTGGTACGCGAGATAGAACACCCGCGGGAAGCCCGTTCCTGTGTACTCAGGCTCGTCCCACCCTCCATCTTTCCGTTGAGTCCGCAGCAGGTATGCTACACCGCGAGCCACGGCATCACTGCGCGTGTCGCCTGCCGCGAGAAGTCCCATAATGGCCCACGCCGTTTGCGATGGAGTGCTTGCGCCAATTCCCTTGGTCGTGGGCTCATCATACGACATGCAGCTCTCGCCCCATCCACCGTCGGGATTCTGATACATGCGCAGCCATTCTGCAGCCTGCTGAATGCAAGGCTCGTGATTATCGACTCCGATGGCTTCGAGTCCACGCAGCACCAGCATAGTGCCGTAGATGTAATTGACACCCCAGCGCCCAAACCAGGAGCCGTCGGATTCTTGTTCCCGTTTCAGGAATTCAATTGCGCGTTTGACGCGTGCATCGTTCTGTGTGTAGCCATAGGTCGCCAGACACTCAAGAATGCGGCCAGTGATGTCCACCGTTGCCGGATCGAGCATCGCGTTGTGATCGGCGAACGGGATGTTCTGAAACACCATCTTGTCGTTGTCTTTGTCAAACGATGCCCATCCACCATTCTTGCACTGCATGGAGAACATCCAGTCGATCGCACGCTGCACCGATTCGTGCTGATAGCGCTCGTTCGGCACCTGAATCTTGCTCAAGCCAAGAACGACCATCGCCGTATCGTCGACGTCGGGATAGAACTCGTTGTTGAACTCAAAGTACCAACCGGCGGGCGCAATGTTCTTGACCTTAACCGCCCAATCGCCCTTGTGTGTTACCTGTTTCTGCAGCAGCCATTCACCCACTGCAACCATGCGCGGATCGGTGGGCGGCACGCCAGCTTCGCCGAGCGCGAACGCGGCATACGCTGTGTCCCACACTGGAGACTTGCACGGTAGCATGCGGAATGTATCTTCTTCCTCGATGCCCAACGCTTCGAACTCGTCGATGGCGCGAATTACTTGTGGATCGTCGGTCGAGTAACCCAGGCAGCGCAGCGCGATGATGGAGTTCATGATCGCCGGATAGATCGCTGCCAAGCCATCACTCATCTCCATGCGCTCAAGCATCCACTTCTCTGCTTTCTTCAGCGCGATCGAGCGCAGCGGGCGCACATGCACTCGCTCGAACCAGTGAGTGAGACGGTCCAGCACGAGGAAGAAATTACGCCAGCTGACGAGCTTTTCGCTCCACTTCAAATGGAGATCAGTATTGTGACGGCCGGCAGGAAATAGCTCGTCAATCCCCATTTCGTCGGGAATTTTCTTGAATGGTTTTTTTGCGTAAGCGATCGACAGCGGCACGAGGATTCCCCGTGACCATGAGGAAATCTCGTAAATATTGAACCAGAACCAAGTCGGGAATAGCACGATCTCCGGAGGAATTGCCGGCACCGCATCATAGTCGTACTGGCCGAGGAAACATAAGTAAATCTTGGTGAAGGTGTTGGCTGCGGTTACGCCGCCAAGGTTCTCGATGCACTCCCGCGCTCGTACCAAAATGGGATCATCGGCTTTGTAGCCTGTGAGTTTCAGCCCAAAATAAGCTTTCACGGTGGCGCTTACGTTGGACGGCCCGCCATAGTAAATGGGCCAGCCGCCGTCTTCGTTCTGGTGACGCAGAATCTCACGCGCGGCCTTTTGCAGGCGCACTTCATCGCGCGTTCCCAAAAGGGTATGCAGCAGGATGTAATCGGATTCGAGGGTTGTGTCGGCTTCGAGTTCGCCGGACCAGTATCCTTCCGGCTCTTGAGCTGCGAAGAGGAGTCTTCGCGCGCCGTCCACCGCCGCGGCTACGCGGCTGGCGATGTCATCGATCTTGCCAAACACCATCTGCACAGGGCGACGGGGGATTTCGTCCATAGCTTACTTATTCCGCAGCGACGGCAGTCGTGGAGGGCGCGGCGTGAATTGCGGCCACGATCTCCGGCGGGAGTCCAAAACGAACGTTCTCCGCCATAATTTCGACTTCCTCGACGCGGTTGAAGCCCTCCTTTGTGGAGAGATACCCAACCACTTCTTCCACCAGGCACTCCGGAGCCGAGGCTCCGGCTGTGAGCGCGACCGTTTTTACATCCTCGAGCCACTCCGGACGAATCGCGCGGAAGTTCTCAATCAAATACGCAGGAGTCTCGAGCCGAGTTGCAACTTCTACCAGTCGGTTCGAATTCGAGCTGTTCTCGGAGCCGACAACCAGCAATAGATCCGCCTGCGGTGCTACGTTTTTCACGGCAATCTGCCGATTTTCGGTTGCGTAGCAGATGTCTTGTGCGTGGGGACCATGAATCTTTGGGAACTTGCGCTTCAGGGCCTCGATAATGTCTTTGGCTTCGTCGAGCGAGAGTGTGGTCTGTGTGAGATAAGCAACGCGCTCTGGATCGGGGACATGAACCTGCTCGACCTCCGCCGGGGAACTCACAACCTGAGTCACATCAGGAGCTTCGCCAAGGGTACCGATAATTTCATCGTGATCCCGATGTCCAACGAGGATCAGCGAATTACCCTGCTTGGCAAACTTGATGGCCTCCACGTGGACCTTGGTTACAAGCGGACACGTTGCGTCAATAACCTTGAGCTTTCTCGCCTTGCTGGCCTCGCGAACCTCAGGAGCTACGCCATGGGCGCTGTAGATGACCCGCGCTCCCTCCGGAACGTCCTCGACGCTGTCGACGAAAATTGCCCCTTTTTCCGCTAGATCATCGACGACATAGCGGTTGTGAACGATCTCTTTGCGGACGTAAATCGGGGCGCCGAAGGTCTCCAGCGCAATGCGGACGATGTCGATCGCGCGCACCACACCGGCGCAGAATCCCCTGGGCTTCAGCAGCAGGACTGTCTTGTCAGAATTGGGGGTCATTACCTGTCTCTAAGTATAGACGCGAATACGCAATAATCCGATTTCAAAACTACAAGGCGGAACTTGGCCAGTCAATGCAACTTCCTGAAATGGCGAGGATTAGCATTGGGCGGGGGTTATAAGGCCCTTAGTGGAGAACCTTTCACCACGGAGGCACGGAGGCACGGAGCCACGGAGCCACGGAGTAAGGCTGGGTTTGCTTACAGCTAAGTCGACGATCTCGTGGGGAAACAGGTGGTGATTCGGTGGAGGTAATGCAGATCGCTAGCTGCCAAAGATTCTCCGCTAAGGCTGCTAGTTCACGCTTGTCCCACTGTCCCATCGGGTATAGGGTTTTGGGACAGTGGGACAAGGTAAAATAAGTTAGTAAAGTGTTGTAAATGTTTAGGTTATCTCATTGTTGACGTTGGGACAGAGGCTCCCTGTAAAACACGTTGTCCAAGCTCAAAACCTTTCTTCTCCGTGGCTCCGTGGTGAAATTAGGCGTTTGCCTTCAGCATTTGCTCGGCGTGCTTCAAGCTTGCGTCCGTCAACTTCGCACCGCTCAACATGCGGGCGATCTCTTCTCGACGCTCTGTGGTGTCAAGTTGGCGAATGCTCGTTTGCGTTCGGCCGCCGCATTCGTGCTTTTCGATCAGCAAATGATGGTCAGCAAACGACGCAATCTGCGGCAAGTGCGTTACGCAAATCACCTGATTATGACTACCTAAGGCCTTTAGTTTCTTGCCGACAGCTTCTGCAGCGCGTCCGCCGATGCCGGTATCGATCTCGTCAAAGACCAAAGTACGCTCAGCCGCTCGGCGTTTAGGCTTTCCGTTGCCGTTCGTTCGTGAGTGTCCAGCCTCAACACTAGCCTTCAAAGCCAGCATTACTCGCGACAATTCGCCTCCAGAAGCGATCTTTTCGATCGGATTTAGCGGCTCTCCCAGGTTGGTTGCGATCAGATATGCGACGGAATCAAGGCCCGAAGGCGACCAGTTTGCGTCATCTTCCGATGTCGTTACTTCGACTCGGAAGCGCGCTTTCATCGCTAATTCGTTGATTTCTGTTTCCGCTAATTTCTCTAATTTGCGCGCTGCGGCGACGCGATTGCGCGAAATTTGCTGTGTTTCGGCGAGGTAATCCTGCGCTGCAGTGGCTAATTGCTTCTTCAACGCGCGCAAAATCTCGTCACGATTCTCGACTTCGTCCAGCTTTTGCATCAGATCGGCGCAGTAAGCGAGTACTTCTTCGACGCTATTTCCGTACTTTCGCTTCAGCCTATCGATGGTTTCCAGGCGATCTTCAAGCTCTGCCAAGCGCTCCGGAGAGGCATCAATGCCGTCGGCGTAGTCGCGAGTTGTGGCGCTAACGTCCTCGATATCCGCCCTTGCGGACTCGATAACCTTCACTGATTCGCTGAATTGAGGATCAAAACGCGCTAATTCTTCTAGCTGACGCGCAGCAGAACGCAGCGTTGCGAGCGCAGAATTGGGCGATTCGTACAGCAAGTCGTACGCTCCCATGGCTGCTGAATACAGTTTTTCGGCGTTTTGAAGGACTCTGCGCTCAGTTTCAAGGCGCAAATCCTCGCCTAATTCGAGCTTAGCGGCGTCGATTTCCTTCTTCTGGAAGCTCCACAAGTCGACTAAACGCAGCCTATCCTGCTCACTGCGCTCTAATTCTTCGATTCGCGCGCGCAGTTCGCGCCATTCCGCGTACTTTATGGCGACTAATTCGACGCTAATTCCGGCATAAGAATCCAGCAATTTGAGCCTGGCCGGCGGATCAAACGCCAATACGGTCTCGTTTTGCGCGTGAATAGTGACCAGTTCGGGCCCCAATTGCTTCAATACTGCGACAGTTGCGGGCTGGTTATTCACCCAAACGCGGCTCTTGACGCCGATTTCCCGCTTCAATATCAGCTCTCCCGACGCGCTTTCGAGGCCGTTTGCGTCAAGTATGCGGTCGATTTGCGCGCTTTCGGCGTGAAATAAACAGCTTAAAACGGCCTTTTCTGCACCGTGGCGCACCACTTCCGGGGACGCCTTGTCACCCATAAGCAGCGCGAGTGCGTCAATCAGGATGGACTTTCCGGCGCCGGTCTCACCGGTCAGGAGGTTGAGTCCGGGCCCAAACTCGACGGTTACGTGGTCGATCACGGCGTAGTTTTCGACGGTGAGCTCGACTAGCAAAGGCATCCTCGGGTCTCAGCGAAGCATAGCTTCATTCGAAAAACCCATCAATCGGATTCAGAGCGCGCCGTCTCTGTCATTCCGAGCCGCCCTGATTTTGGGCGGAGAGGAATCCCTATCGACGGCTAGAATGTCAGCCCGTGCCAGGAAGCCCGAAGGTTTACTTCGTCTACATCCTCGCGAGTTTGTCGGGAACTTTATACGTCGGAATCAGCAATAACGTGCAACGGCGTTCAGCAGAGCATTGGATCGGAGAATCAGGCAGTTTCACCACGCGGTACAAAGTCGATCGCCTGGTTAATTCCAGACCTTCAGCGATGTCGTCAAAGCCATCGCGCGTGAGAAACAAATAAAGAGTTGGCGAAGGGAGAAGAAGATTGCTCTCATCAACAGCATGAATCCGTCTTGGGAAGATCTGCGGAGGACGCTGCTCGTGAAGACTCTTCTGTGACCGATCTCACAGCGCGAAGGTGATCGGCGATACGAAATAAGAAATCTCGTCTCATGAAAGCGCATCAGTACGGTAGGGATTCCTCGTCGGCGCACAAACCGCGCCGCCTTCGGAATGACAAAAGATTGCTCCGTGGGTGAAACACAAGTTCATGTACTCAAGTGGTTCTAAGACTTTGCCACACAGAGTTGCGGTTTGCTACCTTTTAGCAGAGGTGTAAATGACGTCTCCCCCCGCCCTCCTTGCATTTACTACCGAGATCGGTAATTTGATTGCCCAGGCCGGTCCGGTCGCACACACAGTCTTAGCGCTCTTGTTGCTGTTCAGCGTTCTCTCCTGGTCAATCATTCTCTCGAGGGGAGCGAAGTTCCGGCGCATGCGTGCGCAGAGTGGACGCTTCCTGCGCGCATTCCGCAAAGCTAACGGACGTCTGCAGGACGTTTCCGCGGTCTCGGAACAGTTCAAGCCCAGCCCTCTCGTAAGTGTTTTCGAGGGTGGATACGAGGAATATCGCCGCCAGAGCGGTGCAGGTTCGCCGCGCAATCTTCCTGCGGTGCAAAGGGCGGTCCAGATCGCGTCGTCTGAAGAAATGACGCAGATGGAGTCGCGTCTTCCCTGGCTCGCGACCACCGGTGCGATCACACCATTTGTCGGCCTGTTTGGCACTGTCTGGGGCATCATCGATGCCTTTCAGGGACTGGGCAATGCTGGCGCCGCGACGTTGCGTGCAGTGGCTCCGGGAATTTCCGCGGCGCTGATTACCACCGCTGCCGGACTCTTTACCGCGATTCCGGCCGTAATCGCCTATAACCAGTACATGCAGCAGATCCGCGAATTCGGCGCGCGCATGGATGATTTCGGCCTCGAACTCCTGAATACAGTCGATCGCTCCGCGCCACCGCCGCAGTCGGCAAGAACGCGCGAAGCTGTCGTTCTAGAAGAGAGATAACCTTCACCACGGAGACGCGGAGTCACGGGGAAAAACCACCGATAGTGAAACCACGAAGGACACGAAGGTACACGAAGGAAGGATTGGATAAATGCTCTCTCCGTTTGGATCTGTTTTTCCTTCGTGCTCCTTCGTGTCCTCCGTGGTTTCATCCTGGTGCCTACTCCGTGACCCAGTGGTGAAATAGGCTTTTATGGCATTTACAAATTCCCAAGGTCGCACGCAGAGTTCGCTCTCTGAGATCAACATCACGCCGTTTGTCGACGTGGTGCTGGTGCTGCTCATCATCTTCATGTTGACTGCGCCTATCATTCAGTCGGGCATCGAGGTGAACGTTCCGCATACGCAGACGGTGAGGGAAATCACCGAGCCACGGCTGGTGCTCACTATGGATCGCGATCAGAATGTTTTTCTGGGCAGCGAGACAGTCAAGCTGGCGGAGCTTCCGAAGATTCTGCACGACCGCGTGAAGGATCCTGAGCATCATCCCATCTATCTGCGTTGCGACGAGAACGTGACTTTCGGCGCATTCGCCGCTTTGATGGACATCGTGAAGCAGAGCGGCATAACCAACATCGCTATCGTTACGCAGCCCTATCAGACCAAGAATGTCGCAACGCGTTGATATTTTCGACATCCGGGAATCGTGGAAGGGGCCGATTACGGCCTCCATCGCGTTTCACGGAGCTATAGTGGCAGCGATCCTCGCTTATGGCGCCTATATGGGCTTTTCCCGAAATGAATGGGGGAGCGGCGAGCGGGTCTCCGGCGAAGCAATTTCGGCGACATTGGTGGGGGCCAGTGCTATTCCGCTTCCCCGCGAGCAGCCTACAGAGAATATTGTGGCGAACGAGTCTCAGGCGGTCACCCACTCGCAGCCGAAGGAACTTGCTCCACCTGTGCCTGAAGCTGTGAAGATTCCCGAAACGGTAAAGGTCAAGCCCAAAGAGAAACCGCGGCAGAGTGTGGAAAAGCGTCCGGAACCGGTGCAACAGGCGACGAATCAAGTGCAGTACGGGCAGGGCGGACAGGTTCACCAGAACTTTACGACGTTCAGCAGCGCTCTCGGCGTAGGCGCGGTGGCTATGACTACCGGCGGGGATTTCGGCAGCCGCTACGCTTACTATGTGCGCCAGGTGGCGCAGCTCCTGTCGCAGAACTGGCTCAAGTATGAGGTCGATCCCCATGCCATGCCGAATGCGTCCGTCGCTGTAGCGTTCGACATTTCGCGCGATGGCTCGCCGTCGAATGTGAGGATTACGCAGTCGAGTGGCATACCCTCGCTCGATACTTCGGCAGTGCGAACGCTGCAGCGTATCGACAGCTTCGGGCCGCTGCCTTCGGATTATCGCGGCGGTAGTGTGGGGGCGGAGTTCGAGTTTCGGTATACGCCGATTAAGAGATGACGATATTGATGAAGAATTTTTCAGGCCGTCCAGTTCGCTCAAAACTTCTAAACTCTGTCATCCTGAGCCCCTCTTTCGGGCGAAGGACCTCCCGCGATGCTTCGGACTTTATTGGGCCGTCCAGGCTTTTTGCCAAGGGCCCCCAGCCAAAAAGCCTGGATGCAGCGACGACGTCCGACATATTCCGGCAGGTCCTTCGCCCTAAAGAGGGGCTCAGGATGACAGAGTTTAGAAGGCTTACTAGGCAAGGTGTATTTCGATCGAGAAGTTTTGCGGGAATTGTTGCCACACTCCTGCTATGCGTGTCGGCCTTTTCCCAACAAGACAAATTCCAAGGCGTAGTCACCCAAGGCGTCGAGCGCGTTCGCATCGCCGTTGCTGACTTCAAGCCTGCGAATGCCGATCCCAATACGGGACCGTTGCTCACGACCTTCAACAGCGTCCTCTTCTCCGACCTGCAGAATGCCGGAATCTTCGATGTGGTTTCGAAGAGCTTCAATCCCTTGCAGGTGCCGGGCACACCTCAGGAAGTCACACTCGATGCCTGGGCAAACCCTCCAACCAATGCGGCGATGCTGGCTTTCGGAAACTTAGGAGTCAGCGGAGGGCAGGTCTCCGTCTTCGGCTGGCTCTACGACGTTAAGAACACCGTCTCGCCCCAAGTACTGGGCAAGCAATACCGCGAAGATGCTACGCAGGACAACGCACGCCTGATCGCGCATCGCTTTGCCGACGAGATCATCTTCCGGCTGGGCGGAGGCATTCCGGGAATTGCCGAGAGCAAGACCGTCTTCGTCAGCAATCGCACGGGAACAAAAGAAATCTGGATGATGGACTACGATGGCAACGGTGAGCACGCCGTCACGAAGCTTGGCAGCATCGCGCTCTCGCCTCGCATTTCGCCGGATAGTTCCCGTATTGCGTTTGTGGAACTTGGCAAGCGCAGCGTGAATATCCGCATGTTTTCACTCGACCTGAACCGTCCCGTGTCTTTTCCGGCGATCGGGGGCACCACGATTTCTCCGGCGTGGTCGCCTGACGGGCTGCATTTGGCATTTTCGTCTTCCCGCACCGGGGATCCGGAAATCTACGTCTCGAATGCTTCTGGAGGGGAACTTACTCGCTTAACTGAGGCCCATGGCCCGGACGTCTCGCCGGTATGGAATCCCAAAACGGGAGGGCAGATCGCGTGGATCAGCGGGCGCTCGGGACTGCCGCAGCTCTACATCATGGCGTCGGACGGAACCAATGTGCAGCGCATGACCGATACGGGATATGCGGTTTCGCCATCGTGGTCCCCGAATGGGCAATACCTGGTTTTTGCGTGGTCGCGCAAGTACGGTCCCGGAGTCCCCGGTGCGCAGGACATTTATATAATGGACGTGGCCAGCAAAACCTGGGCACAGTTGACGCATGACGCGGGCTCCAACGATTTTCCGTCGTGGTCGCCCGATGGTCGGCACATCGCTTTTCAATCCAATCGCTCAGGCACGACCCAAATCTGGACCATGCTGGCCGACGGCACCCAGCAGCACCAGTTAACTCATACGGGCCAGAACACTCAACCCAACTGGAGTTGGAAGTAAGATCAAAAGGCCATTTCACCACGGAGACACGGAGACACGGAGGAAAGCAAAAGCATTGAACACGAAGGACACGAAGGCCACGGAGGTTTTCAGTCGTGAGAAACAGATTCTGCTGATTGCTCAGAGTGTCGATGTGAGATCAAAAAAGCCGCACACATCTGTGTCCTTCGTGCCCTTCGTGTTCAATCCCGCTTTTGCTTTTCTCTGTGACTCCGTGTCTCCGTGGTGAAGTAAGTTTTCAGGGCATTCATTATTCAGACTTTCGGAGGAGACAGTGAACAAACGTCAGTGGATGCATGCGACTCAGATCGCAGCGTTGTCCGTACTTTTGGTGATTGCCGGTTGTAAAAAGAAGCAGCCAGCGCCACCACCGCCGCCCCCGCCCCCGCCACCGGCGCCGACCGCGTCGATTTCGGCAAATCCATCTACCGTCAACGCCGGTCAGTCCACGCAGCTTTCATGGACGACGGAGAACGCTACCGACGTTTCCATTGATGGAATCGGCAAGGTGCAGGCCAGCGGATCACAGACTGTGACTCCGACCGATTCGGTCAATTACCGCCTGACAGCAAGCGGTCCGGGCGGATCGCAGGAAGCGACCACGCGCGTCACAGTGAATCGTCCTCCGCCGGTGCAGGCGCCACCGCAGGAGCCGACGCTGACCGATCAGCAGTTATTCGATAACAACATTAAGGACGCGTATTTCGACTACGACAGCTATGAGATTCGTCCGCAGGATGGATCGACACTGCAAGCCGACGCGCAGTTCCTGAATCAGCATCCAAATTGGAGAGTGCTGATTGAAGGGCACTGCGACGAGCGCGGATCGACCGAATACAACATGGCACTCGGAGACAGCCGTGCCCAGGCTGCGAAGCAGGCGCTGGTTTCGGCAGGCGTCGCCGCCAATCGCCTGACGACGACCAGCTTCGGCAAGGAGAAGCCGTTCTGCACCGAGTCGAACGAACAGTGCTGGCAGCAGAATCGGCGCGGGCATTTGGTGCTGGCGGGGCAGTAGGAAGTTGTCTGGTGCAATGGTAGAGACGCCCGCCGCGGCGGACGTCTCTACTTTTCGAAATTGTTTAGACACTGTCATCCTGAGGCCCAATGTTGGCCGAAGGATCTCCCGGAATGTGTCGGACTTAAAATGCCGTCTCCTGGCTCTTTGGCCCAGAAACCCCTCGCCAAAAAGCCAGGAAAGGGCGACAAAGTCCTGAGCATCGCGGGAGATCCTTCGGCCAACATCGGGCCTCAGGATGACAGTTGTGACAGAGTGACCGCGTCTAACGAAGCACGACAGTGTCTGAATAAGATGACAGTTACTAAGCGCTTACGTCAGTAAATAAGAAGCTCACGAATTACGAGCACACCATGAAAATCAAATTCCATCGTTTCATCACGTACGCCGTAGGCCTAACGCTTTTACTCGCGCCGGTTGCTTTTGGCGCCAACAAAGAAATGGTGCAACTGCAGACCCAGATCCAGGATCTGCAGGACAAAGTTGCACGGCTGCAGCAGAGCAACGATGAGCGTTTTGGCGCAATGCGCAGCCTGATCGAGCAGAACACCGACACCATCAACCGCGTTGCCAACTCGCTCGATGCCATCTCGCATTCGCTGCAGACATCCACAGCAGATCAAGGCGGCAAGGTCGATCAGGTGTCGGCGCAGGTGCAGTCGCTGCACGATGCAGTCGATGAGCTGAAGGCGCGATTGGCCAAGGTGAGCAAGCAGCTCGACGACATGGCCGCAGCGCAGCAGAACCTGCAGGCTCCGCAAGGTGGGCCGGGGCAGAATCCGCAACTGCCTCCGCAGGCGCAAGCTCAGCCGCCCGATGTTCTCTATAACAACGCGCTCAGCGACTACAACGGCGCGAAATACAACCTGGCGGCGCAGGAGTTTGCCGACTACATCAAGTACTACGGCAACACCGATCTCGCTGGAAATGCGCAGTACTACATTGCCGACATCGAGTACAAGCAAGGCAACTACAAGCAGGCGGTGCAGGATTACGACAGAGTCATCGAGCAATATCCCAGCGGCAACAAGGCTTCTGCAGCGCAATTGAAGAAGGCGTATGCACTCCTCAATCTCAACCAGCGCGATGCCGGAGTGCGCGAACTGCGCTCACTGATCGCTCGTTATCCCAAGTCACTCGAAGCGGGCCAAGCCCGCGACCGCCTGAACAGTTTGGGGGCCACCTCCACGGCCTCCAAGCCCAGCCCCACCCGGCCGCGGTAAACCGCGGCGCGCTCCTCGCGAGTGCTCGGCCGTCAGCACTCAGCATTCAGCCCTTGAAGCATTCTGGAAGCATCCAGCAGACGCACAGCAGCGCGAGGCCTGATCTCCGCTTCCGATTTCAATCGCTGGCGGGTTGGACAGAAGCTTGATGATCTGGTGAAATCTCCGAGGTTCCGGAAATCAGGAAATGAAGCCAAAGGTTTACCTGGAGACGTCGTTCATCAGCTATTTGGCTCGTCGCCTGAGTTCGGATCTCCCGACGTTGCAACGCCAGTTAAGCAGTCAGGCGTGGTGGGAGCGAAAGCGCGATCACTTCCAGCTAGTTGCTTCAGAAGCAGTCTTTTTAGAATGCCAGCAAGGTGATCCTGAAGGCATTCGAAGCCGAATGGTCTTTCTTGAAAATGCAACCCTCTTGCCCCTGACGGATGAGATACTTGAGTTGACCCGACAGTTGATCAGGTCGCGTGCCTTCCCCCAGAAGGCAGTTGCCGATGCGATTCACGTTGCAGCCGCGACTGCCTACGGGTGCGAATATCTATTGACCTGGAACTTCAAGCACATCAATAACGCCAGGCTGAAGCGGGACAGCGCGAGAATTATCGAGGAGTTTGGGTATGAGCCGACAACGATCTGCACACCCGACGAGCTCATGGGATCTGACGAATAATCAGAGCGACGCGATTGTCGAGGAAATTCACGCGTGGCGAAGCCAATATGCCGCTCAATTCGACAATGATCTCGACAAAATCTTTGCCGATCTAAAGGCAAGAGAAGCCGATAATCCTGTGAAGCGATCGGCCTCGAGACCGCTACGTCCACGAAAATAGCGATCGCATCGGCGCCTATTCCGCTCAACTGTCAAAATTGCTCATTCAGACGAAGATGAAGAAGATGAATGAGGCTCGACGACGGTAGGCCTTAGGCGCGCACCGACTCTATGAAAGCCCTCCCTAAGAAAAAGTTGTGTGAATATCAGGATGCGCTCGTGCGAAGGGACTTGAACAGATGCGAACCGGCCGCACGGTTTCGCATGAAGAGGTCATCAAGCGAATGAAGCTGAAGGCAGCAAAGTGCTCGAACGATAGGGACAAAAGGCTAAGCTAAACATTCCAAGACAGCGTCCATGCTGATTGCCCGAGTGCTGAATGCTGCTTTACTTCAACCCCAAATCCCGCAAACAATACTTAATCTCCGTCGCAACCTCTACAACTTCCATTCCCGGTTCGACCATCAGCTTGCAGGAGAGCGCTTGGCGTGGTGCGCCGTCAGGCGTGGCTTTGTAGGAGACGCGGCAGTATTGGCATTCTTCGTTCCAGCAGAAGCGTCCCATGGCGACATTCTCGGGCGAAAGATATTGCATGGCTCGCAGCAGCATGTTGCCCTTTGGGACTTGGAATTCTTTGCCGAGGATTTTGATGGTGACTAGTTCGTCGAATGGACGATATAGGGGGCCGGGAGTGCTCATGGGATGGGGACATTGTAAAGGCCTCTGATTGCTATCAAAAAAATCGAGTGCCAGCCGCCCACGCTTCAGCACTACAATGCTCCCCACACGAACGGAGTGCCCTATGTCCTCCTATACAACGCGCTCGCGGCAAAACTCCATCTCCTCTACTGAGGAGTCATACATGCCGGACCAGGACAACGATCTGAAGAAAGGCGCGGTGGAGACCGAAAACCGCGACCAGCACAGCCAGACCTCGCTCGAGGGACAGCTTGGGCACCGCACTGAAGACGCGCGCATAAAGGGCCGCGATACGGATTTTCCTGAACCGGGAGAGAATCCAGAGCATAGCGGCCAGGAGATGGACCCTGGAATGCGTCAGAAGAACAACCAGAGCGATAAGAAGGACGATCCGTTGGTGGCGTAGCGCGGGACCTGCGCGCATCTCGGATTCAGCATGCAGCAAGGTAGAGACGCAGCATGCTGCGTCCCTACTTCCAAACAGCCCAAGGATTTTGTCATCCTGAGCCGATGTTGGCGAAGGATCTCCCGCGATGCATAGGGCTCGAATGCTGTGTCCGGGCTCTTTCACGAGAACCTGGGCCGAAAAGCCGGGAGAGTGCAATTCAGTTGATACATTTCGGGAGATCCTTCGCCAACATCGGCTCAGGATGACAAGTCAAGCCCCCCGCCCCCAGCTGCAAATCTGGCCTTCTTCTGATAAAACTCTTGCATCCAGAGGAGAGCCATGAAACGCACACTAACTTTTCTGCCCCTCATTATCTTTACCTCATTCGCCCTCGCCCAGCATGCACCTAGCGGTCCTCCGCTGGCGCCGCAAAGCGTGCAGCCAAACTCAGCCCTAATCGTGGAAGGCATTCCGCCGGTTCCTACGTCGATCGCGCAACAGGCGGATCGTTATACGCAAGTCCGTACTGCCGCTTTTCTGGATTGGAATCCGACCAAACGCGAGATGTTGATCAACACGCGCTTCGGCGATGTGCCGCAGGTGCATCGTGTAGCGGCTCCTGGGGCTGACCGCACGCAACTTACGTTCTTTCCTGACCGCGTGACTTCAGCGCACTACGATCCGGTCAATGGGAAGTACTTCATCTTCTCGAAAGATATCGGCGGCGGCGAGTGGTTCCAGTACTACCGCTATGACGTCGATTCGGGCGACATAACGCTGCTGACTGACGGAAAGTCGCGCAACCTGGGCGCGGTCTTCGCTAACCGTAGCGGGCAGTTTGCCTACAACTCGACGCGGCGCAACGGCCAGGACACCGATCTTTGGGTGATGGATGCCAGCGATCCCAAAACGGACCGCATGCTGCTGCAGCTTCAAGGCGGCGGATGGCAGACTACCGACTGGTCTCCAGATGACAAGCAGCTCCTGCTCATCGAGGGCATCTCGGTGAACGAGTCCTACATATGGCTCGTGGACGTCGCCTCGGGACAGAAGAGACAGCTTACCCAAAAAGGATCCGAGCAGATTGCTTACAGCGACGCGAAGTTCAGCAAAGATGGCAAGGGGTTCTACGCCACTACGGATCGTGACTCGGAGTTCCAGCGTCTGGCCTACTTCGATCTCGGTTCACTGCAGCCAAAGTATTTGACGAGCGACATCAAGTGGGACGTGGACGATTTCGACATCAGCGAGGACGGGCGCACGATTGCCTTCATCGCCAACGAAGATGGAGCCAGCGTGATCCGCCTACTCGATACAGCGTCGGGGCGGCAAAAAGCAGGGCCGAAGATTCCGCTGGGCGTAGTTGGCAGAGTTAAGTGGCACAAGAACGGACAGGATGTTGCCTTCAGCCTCAGCTCAGCCAAGTCTCCGCTCGATACCTATTCGTTCAACGCTCAGACCGGCAAGGTTGATCGCTGGACTACGAGCGAAACCGGAGGCCTGAATCCGGCGAACTTTGCTACGCCGGAGATGATCCACTGGAAGACCTTCGATGCTCGTACCATCTCGGGATATCTCTATAAACCAGATTCTGCAAAGTTCAGCGGCAAACGGCCGGTGATTATCGATATTCACGGCGGTCCTGAAGGGCAGTCGCGTCCTGGGTTCGCAGGGCGAACAAACTACTACGTGAATGAACTTGGTGTGGCCGTGATCTTTCCCAATGTTCGCGGGTCCACCGGATATGGGAAAAGCTTCGTCAAGCTCGACAATGGATTCCTGCGCGAGGGAACTTATAAAGACATCGGAGCGCTGATCGATTGGGTCAAGCAGAGTCCCGATTTGGACGGAGGCAGCATCATGGTCACCGGCGGCAGCTATGGCGGTCACATGACTTGGGCGATCGCGACGCTCTACGAAAACGATCTCTGCTGTCAGTTGCCGGTGGTTGGTCCGAGTAATCTGGTTACACTGCTGGAGCACACCGAACCCTATCGCCGCGATCTGCGACGTGTCGAATATGGCGACGAGCGTGATCCTAAGATGCGCGAGTTCATGGAACGTATTGCACCGATGAACAACGCGCAGAAGATCACCAAGCCGACGTTCGTTGTCGCCGGCACGAATGATCCGCGAGTGCCGGTTAGCGAGTCGCGGCAGATGGCTGACAAGCTGAAGGGAAATGGAGCTCCGCTGTGGTATCTCGAAGCCAAGGACGAAGGCCACGGATTCTCGAAGAAGAAGAACCAGGATTTCCAGTTCTATTCGACGATCATGTTTGTAAAGACGTATCTGCTGAAGCAGCCGTTGGAGACGGCGGCTGGGCAGTAGTCTTTCCTTTGTCATTTCGAGCGTAGCGAGAAATCCCTATTGAACCCAAGCAGCATGGGCACGGTAGGGATTCCTCCCTTCGGTCGGAATGACATATCATGAAACATGCTCCTCACCGGCATTTTTCCTGCACTAACCACTCCCTTTTATCCCGACGGACGCCTCTACCTGAAAAAGCTCGAGCACAACGTCGATCGCTATTCGCGCACTCCCATCGCCGGCATGGCCATTCTGGGATCCACGGGTGAAGTTGTCATGCTCTCGGAAGAGGAACAGCGTGAGGTACTGCGCGTTGCCGTCGAGGTCGCCGCGCCGGAGAAGGTCCTGCTCGCCGGTGTTGGGCACGAGTCGGCGATCAAGACCGTGGAAGCCGCGGAATATGCGGCGAAGCTGAACTACGACGTCGCGCTGGTTCGGACTCCACATTACTACCGTCCGCAGATGAAGCCGGAGAATTTGCTGGCCTACTATCGCTTTGTTGGCGATCGTTCGCCGATTCCGGTGCTGCTGTACAGCGTTCCGCCGTTCACCGCCTACGATCTGCCGGCGGAAGTGATTCAGGAGTTGGCCGAGCATCCGAACATCATCGGCATCAAGGAATCGAGTGGAGTAATTGAGAAGATCGCGGATGTGGTTGCGCGAACTCGTCACATCAAGCGCAAAGCCAATGCGACCGAAGTATTCAACGCGGTGACGGGGCGCATGCTGCTTGGAGTGCTCAAGAATACGGAAGAGCTGGTGAGCGTGGCGGCGCTGGCGGGTTCGGGATCGCCGAGAGTTTCTTCAATTGAGCCGCCAAAGCCCAGCGTGAGAGTCATGCGTCAGAAAGAAGTAGGCTTTCAATTGCTTGCCGGATCGGCGCAGAAGCTGCTGCCGTCGCTCGAGGCGGGAGCCGCTGGAGCTGTGCTCGCCTTCGCAGCAGCCGCGCCCACGGCGTGCTTCGAGGTGTACACCGCATGGAAAGAAGGCGACAAGGAATTGGCGCAACTGAAGCAGCAGCGCATCGTCGAACCAGCGACGCGGGTTGCTAGTCAGCTTGGCATTCCAGCATTGAAGTACGCGCTCGACTTGAATGGCTACTACGGCGGTCCACCGCGTCTGCCACTGCTGCCACTGACAGCGGACCAGCGGGCTGAGGTGGAGAAGCTGATGGCGGATGTGAGGAACTGAAGCTGGGGGTTTCGCAACCTGCTGACCCTTTCTAACCTGTCATCCTGAGGCCCGTTGTTGGCCGAAGGACCTCCCGAGATACTTCAGTTTTCGTCGCACTGTCCCGGCTCCTTAGCGAGAATCCTCGTGAAAAAGCCAGGACGGTGTAAACAAGTCCGAATCATCGCGGCAGGTCCTTCGGCCAACAGAGGGCCTCAGGATGACAATAGTGGAACTTTTCGCCATTCCCAACGCATCCTTCCCGACTTGCATTAGACGAAAGTTGCTGCTCCGCCTGGGCTTAAGCGTCTTATAATTTCAGGTTCACCTGTACAACATGAACGCGGCAGGAATCACACTCAAGGACTATCGATGGCATCAGGGGACTTAGCGGTTCAGGACGTTACCCAGCGTCCCGAGCGCGATCGAATCGTCAATGACTTCAGCATTCAGGTAGCCACCGTCAACGGGTCCGGATCGCAGTCCGCGAATACCGTTCTTCTTCGCAGCCTGTTTCGTATGGGCGTTCCCGTTTCCGGAAAGAACCTTTTTCCGTCGAACATCGCTGGGCTGCCGACCTGGTACACCATTCGCTGCAGCAGGCACAGCTATGTCGCCCGCAAGAAAGAGATCGACATGCTGGTGGCGATGAATGCGGAGACGGCGAAGGAAGACGTGATGTCGCTGGCGGCGGGCGCCTCTGTCATTTATGACGAGCCGCTGAAGCTCGATGCGCTGCGCTCCGATCTGATCTTCTACTCTGTCCCCTACGACAAGCTGGTTGCCGCGGTCTGTCCTGAGGCCAAGCTGCGCAAGCTGGTCAAGAACATGATTTATGTCGGCGTGGTCGCGCAGATCCTCGGCATCGACATGAAGCAGGTGGAAGCCGCGCTGCGCAAACAGTTTGCCAAAAAGGTAAAAGCTGCCGACCTGAACATGAATGCCGCGAAGGCGGGTTTCGACTATGCGGCTGCGTCGCTCACGAAGAAAGATCCGCTCTTCGTCGAGCCGATGAACGAGAACGAAGGCAAGATCATTATCGACGGCAACGCCGCCGCGGCGCTTGGTGCGATGTTTGCCGGAGTAACGGTTGTTACCTGGTATCCGATTACGCCGTCTTCTTCGGTTTGCGAGCAGTTGATCGACTACATGAAGAAGTACCGAATCGGTCCGGATGGAAAAGCCACATTCGCGATCGTGCAGGCGGAAGATGAACTCGCCGCGATCGGCATGGTGCTGGGCGCTAGCTGGGCCGGTGCGCGGGCGATGACTTCGACCTCCGGTCCTGGCATCTCGTTGATGACCGAGTTTACCGGCATGGGCTACTACGCGGAAATTCCAGCGGTGATCTTCGATATCCAGCGTGTCGGGCCCTCCACGGGACTCCCAACGCGGACTGCACAAGGCGACGTCCTGTCGATTGCGTTTCTCGGCCATGGTGACACCAAGAACGTCATGCTCTTTCCTGGAAGCGTGACTGAGTGCTTCTCGATGGCAACGGAGGCCTTTGATCTAGCGGAGCAGTTACAGACTCCGATCTTCGTGCTTTCGGATCTCGATTTAGGAATGAATAACTGGATGTCTGAGCCGTTCGCGTATCCGGAGAAGCCGCTGCAGCGCGGAAAGGTGCTGAGCGCGGAAGATCTGACTCGCCTCGGCGGATTCGCGCGATACAGAGATGTGGACAAAGACGGAATTCCCTATCGCACGCTGCCCGGCACGGACCATCCGGCGGCGGCGTACTTTACGCGTGGTTCCGGGCACAATGACAAGGCGCAGTACAGCGAGCGTCCGGACGATTATCAGAACAACATGGAGCGCTTGAACCGCAAGTTCGAAACCGCACGCTCCTATGTGCCTCGTCCTGAAGTTGTAGCGGATCGCGGAGAAAAGGCCGGGATCATCGCTTATGGGAGCAGCGATTTTGCGGTGCGCGAAAGCCGCGATCAGCTCGAGCACGAGTACCGAATTAGGACCGATTATCTACGCATTCGGGCGTTTCCGTTCAGCCGCGAAGTGCACGAGTTCGTGGCGAAGCACGAGCGGGTTTATGTCGTGGAGCAGAATCGCGACGCGCAAATGCTGAGTTTGCTGAAGCTTGATCTAAATACGTCGCAGACTCCGAAGCTGCGGAGCGTGCGTCACTTCAACGGCCTGCCGATCGACGCGCGCTCGGTAACCGACGACATCATTTCCCAGGAAGGGAAGTAGTTCATGGCGACCACTCCAACATCCACTCCGGCCCCGAAGACGAACCGGCTCGGACTGCAGGTTATCGACTATCGCGGCGGCAAGACTACTCTATGCGCCGGCTGCGGTCACAACGCGATCTCCGAGCGCGTGATCGACGCCATGTACGAAATGGGCGTGCAGCCCGAGCGCGTGCTCAAGCTATCTGGAATCGGCTGCTCATCGAAGACCCCGGCTTATTTCATCAGCCGTGCGCATAGCTTTAATTCCCTGCATGGTCGCATGCCGTCGGTCGCGACCGGCGCAGTGCTTGCGAATCGCAGCATGCTCTCCATTGGGGTAAGCGGCGACGGCGATACTGCGTCGATCGGCATGGGACAGTTCATCCATCTCATGCGGCGCAATCTACCGATCATCTACATCATCGAAGACAACGGCGTATATGGATTGACTAAAGGTCAATTCTCCGCAACCGCCGACCTGGGATCAAAACAGAAGTCGGGAGTGATCAATGATCTGCCTGCGATCGACACATGTGCGCTGGCGATCCAGATGGGCGCAACCTTCGTTGGGCGATCCTTCTCGGGCGACAAGAAGCAATTGCTCACGATGCTGAAGGCGGCTATTGCGCATCGGGGAACGGTGATGCTCGACGTGATATCGCCCTGCGTCACGTTCAATGACCATGAGGGCTCGACCAAGTCCTACAAATACGTTCAGGAGCACGAGGAGGCGATCTCTGAGGCCGGATTTGTGCCGCACTTCGAGGATATCGCGGTCGATTACGATCCCGGATCGACATTCGATGTGCAAATGCACGACGGTTCCCATCTGCGTCTGCGCAAGCTGCACGAGGATTACGATCCCACCAACAAGACGAACGCAGTGAAGAACCTGATGGAAGCGCATGAGAAAGGCGAGGTTCTCACTGGAGTGTTCTATATCGATACGCAGAAGCCAAACTTCGTTGATCTGCTGCACATCACGGAGACGCCGCTTGCGCATCTGCCGCAGGAGGTTGTGCGTCCACCCAAGCGCGCGTTGGACGAGGTGATGGAGAGCCTGAGGTAGAAAAAGCACTCAGCACTGCGCACTCAGTATTCAGCCGGTGTACTTCATGGGCTTCCTACAACGTCGCTGCGATCCGCAAAACCCGCGATAATGTCAGTATTCTCAAAAGTCGTTGGTCAGCTGAATGCTGAGTGCTCTCTTTCATGAAAGTATTCGTCACAGGTGCAACCGGATTTGTCGGCAGCCATGTTGCTGAGCTGCTTCAACAGCAGGGGGCGGAGCTGCGCCTGCTGGTGCGCCGAGGCAGTCGAACGGACAACATCGACTCTCTTCGCGCCGATCGCGTTGAGGGTGATCTCGGCGATTTCTCTTCTCTGAGTCGCGGGATGTCGGGCTGCGAAGTTGTGTTTCACGTTGCTGCCGATTACCGATTGTGGGTGCGCAATCCCCATGAGATGTACCGCGCTAATGTTGACGGAACTCTCTCGGTGATCGATGCCGCGCGCCAGGCGGGTGTAAAGCGCGTTGTCTACACGAGCTCAGTCGCGACGATGGGATTTTTGTCTGACGGTACGGTCGTGGACGAAGACACGCCGGTCGATATTTCGCACATGATCGGCCATTACAAGCGTTCGAAGTTCATGGCGGAGCAAGCTGCGCTGGCAGCTGGCCGGGGAGGAGCGCCGGTAGTGGTGGTGAATCCGACAACACCGATTGGTGAGCGCGACATCAAGCCGACTCCGACTGGGCGGATCATCGTAGACTTTCTCAATCGTAACTTTCCCGCATACGTGGATACCGGACTCAATCTCGTCGATGTGAAGGAAGTTGCGCGCGGACACCTGCTCGCGATGGAGAAGGCCAAACCTGGCGAACGATACATTCTGGGTGGGGAGAACCTTACGCTGAAGCACATTCTAGACATGCTGTCGGCGATCACCGGATTGCCATCTCCGAGTATGAAGGTACCGCACGCTGTGGCACTCGGCTTCGCTGCATTTGATCAATTCTTTACCGGCACGCTGCGCCGCAAGGAGCCGCGGGCAACCGTGGAGGCCGTCCGCATGGGACGCAAGAAAATGTTTGCCTCCTCTGCCAAGGCAGAACGCGAACTGGGATATCGCGCAGCGCCGGTGGAGGACGCATTGCGCCGGGCCTCGAAGTGGTTCGCACACCACGGATACGTGCGCCAGCCCGTACCGGCTGCAATGGGAGTTGCGAGCTGATGGCGCGCGTGGGAATTATCGCGGCAATGTTTCGCGAGGTCCATCCTTTGGTGCGCAACATGCAGCCCCTCAAGTATCTGCCCGATGGCCGAGTGCAAATCTATCAAAGCAAGAATGCCGTGATCGCTTATGCCGGAATGGGACGCGATCCAGCCATGATCGCAGCTCGTGCGGTGTTGTCCATAGGAGAGATCAGCTTGCTAGCGTCCGTCGGATGGGCAGGAGGATTAAATCCGAGCGCTGCAGCGGGCAAGGTCGTCCATCCTGCCACGGTCATCGATTCCCTTTCCGGGAAGCGATATTCTGCTGGAGGCAGCGGAGGCACGTTAGTTACGGTTCAACTCGTTGCGGGTCTCGAGGAAAAGCGGCGGCTGGGTGAACAATACCGAGGCGACTATGTGGACATGGAAGCTGCCGCGATTGCGGAGTGTGCCGAGGAAGCTAAGATTCCTTTCCACTGCTTCAAGGCGATCTCCGACGCTCACGACGCACGCCTGCCCGATATGAATCAATTCAATCGCAGTGGCCAGTTCAGTGCCTGGCGGTTCATAGCCCACATCGCTGTTCGTCCGTGGCTGTGGCGTGTGGTGTCCGACATGAGCAAGGCCTCCCTTGATTCTCGCGATGCGCTATGCAAACGGCTCGAGCAATGGATCGCTGAGAACGCTTCCACCGCTTTGAAGCCGGAAACCAGCAAAGCCGGTTAGTGCGTAACAGAATCCGCTCGCGATTGCGTGCGGTGACCCTAAGCTAAAATGGAGCTACGCGCCCGTAGCTCAGTTGGACTAGAGCATTTGCCTTCTAAGCAAAGGGTCGCAGGTTCGAATCCTGCCGGGCGCACCATTATTACCTCTACACTGATAGTTCTTGTATCGGGCGAACTTCGACGCCACCGAGACGAATGATGGGGATCTTTGATGCCACGCGGATGGCCTCCTTCAGATCCTTGGCGTCAATCAGGATGAATCCGCCAATTTGCTCTTTCGTCTCAGCAAAAGGACCATCAATTACCGATATCTTGCCTCTCTTTATCCGTACAGTGCTGGCAGCTCGAACGGGTTGAAGCGCTTGAGCGACGATAAATCGGCCTTTTTTCTGCAGCACTTCGTTATAGGCGAGCGATTCAGCCGTTAGAGCATCCGACTCGCGCTTCGATAAGGCAGTCAGTTTCTTCTCATCAAAAAAGACTGTGCACAGGTACTTCATTCGTCCTCCACGTTCATAGATATTCTGCGTTCTCACAAAATCGACGTCTCAACCGGGCCGAAATGGACATTCCGGTTTTAGAAAATTGGCGCCAATCGCATTTGCCGATTTGCAAACTGGTTGTAATTCAACTTTTACAGCGTGGTGACAATCACAGGAGTACGAAGCGAGTAGCCTCCGAAACGACGCGCCTGGGACAGGACGCGATCTAAATGCCAGGAGGTGGCAAGTGGCGATTGTGAATCAGTTAGTCAGTCATCACGACAAAACTTTTCCGGTGGTCTCGCGAAGGGCCGGCGTTGCGACCATCATGTTCCTTTTTCTCCTAGTCGGTTCGTCTTTGATTCATGCGCAGGCGACAAGAACGCAGCAAAGCGAGCAGATCCTCCAACCGGGCGGCGACACGGTCGAGCACGACACGTTCGGGACTGGCGTCGCGATTAGCGGCAATACTATGGTTATCGGCGCCGAAAACGCCGACGGAAATGAGGTTGGTGCGGGAGCTGCCTTCATTTTTGACAAGATCGGCGACAACTGGGTGCAGACTGCGAGGATATTCGCGGCCGATGGGCACGCGCAACCTTTGCCAAGCGAGCCGGGCAAGTTTGAGTCTGATTCGTTCGGTTTAAGCGTTGCAATCAGCGGAGATACTGTCGTCGTCGGTGCTCCGGATCACATCCATCCCGGCATAGGGGGACCCTCTGCAAGAGTCGGGGCTGTCTACGTGTTTCAGCGTCTGAATGGCGTCTGGACTCAGCAAGCGGAGCTGTTCTCACCAAATCCTAATGTCCACGACAATTTTGGAGGTCAGCAGGGCAACTCCCTTGCAGGAGGCGTCGGCATCAGCGGGAACACGATCGTCGTGGCAGATGCCGGCAACTTCCAGTTCAACAACATCCCCGCGGGCATCGATGTTTTTAACCGCATAAACGGTACCTGGACCTTCACCACTCAGCTGACCGTACCGGCTGATTTCTCGTTCTTTCCCAACAGTCTGGCCTTTGATGGAAAGACGCTGGCGGTCGGCTCAAACATCAGCGATACCTTGACCGCTCCTTTCGCCGGAGTGGCTTACGTCTTCCAGTTCAACGACGGTCAATGGTCTGCCCCAATGACCTTGGCTGCCGATGATGCGACGTCCGGAGCCCAATTCGGGAACGGAGTCGGCCTCAGCGGCAACTTGATTGTCGTTGGCGCGAACTTCGCACCGGGTGCTACGTCGCAGTCGGGCGCAGCTTACATTTTTGCTGGTGAAGGAGATTCCTGGCGACAGAAAGCCAAGCTTATCTCCAACGACGGGCAGGACTTCGACCAGTTTGGAGTCACCATCGCCGTCAGCGGACGAACGGTGCTTGTGAGCGCAAGCAATCACACGCCGCCGGTCGCAGACGCTACAGCGGGCGGCGCGGCATATGTATTTCGTCACAGAGATGGCGGATGGCAGCAGACCGACGAGCTCTTTGCCAGTGACGCTATTGGAGGAGGAGACTTCGGCGCCAGCGTCGCGATTCAAGACAACACCCTCATCGTGGGAGCCGATGGTCAGCATCCCCCGGTGGAGGGCTATCCCGGTGGGGAGGCTTATGTCTTTCGCCTGAATCCTGAGTAGAGGATAGTGGCTTCGGTTGTAAGGTAGAGACGCAGCAAGCTGCGTCTCTACCTTGCTCGGGAGCAATACTGGATGATCGCGTGTTGAATCATTTTCATGGCAATAGCCCACCGTTTCCGGGCCTGACCTTCATCCTCGCCATATCCATTGAGGTAAAACGTGATGTAGAAGCACTCCCGCACTTCGACGCGACGATCGATGCAGTGGCGAACAGTAAACTCAGCAGCACTTGCCATTTCCGGCGCGTGCCGTAATAACTTTGCGAGTGCTTGCACGAAGTGCTCATTTTCGGAGAATTGGGTGCGGCGTTCTTTGTCGGCAAACAATAAATCCACATACGATCCGAACTTGCAGGGTTCGCCGAAGACTTCGTCATCCGCATTGATTTCGCGGCTTGTCCAAGCGTCGCACTTAGCGGTCTCGAAAGGAGAGTCCGGCGAGTTGGCCCACTTCAGGAATTCGGCGAGGTCAGAGTATGCGCAGGCTTCAGGAATCTCCAACAGAAGTTCGGGCTGGCGCTTGAGGTCGAGGAAACGTGAAGAGCCATCTTCGAGGCTCCAGGGAATCTCGAGTTGGGGATCGTCGGCGCCTAGTTCGACTGTCCATTCGGCGAGCATGGGTTTCCAGTTAATTCCAAGGCATTGATGACATGGGCGTATTCGAGACCCTTAAAAACTGTCATTCCTCGCTCCGCCGCGATGCATTTTCGAACACGAAACAGCTGATGCGGAGCGGGGAATCTGCTGTTTTCTTTGCGTCAATCATGTAACAGCGAACAGCAGATCCCCCGCGCAAAAAGCGCGCGAGGGATGACAGTCTTTGAAAGAGAGTGCGTACTGAAACTTCTCGCACCATTATGCGAAATCGCGTCGGGTCTTCTTCGAGCGCCAATAAAGCGCCAGCCCGATCAAGATCGCGAGGCCCGTTCCGCCGATCAGCTTTAGTTCGAAGACGGCGGTGCTTGTGGTCTCGCCCGGGGGAATCATGGAGATCCCCATGGCCAGCAGGCAGATCAAA
Organism: Terriglobales bacterium; assembly: GCA_035567895.1. Lineage (NCBI taxonomy): Bacteria > Pseudomonadati > Acidobacteriota > Terriglobia > Terriglobales > Terriglobales bacterium. The sequence goes on from DATMPC010000076.1 coordinate 28,153, forward strand.
AATCCCAGCGAACCCACGATCCAGACGCCAGTACGTCCGCCTGGGACTAGCACTGCGTCTGGGCTCTGCTCGCGGTCGCCGCGATACGCGAGCTTGATCGCAGCGGCATACATATAAAGGAAGGGCAGAAAGTAAAGGATAATGGCCGCATCCACGAGCACCTGATAGGCTCCGTTTACAGTCTCATAGAACTGTGCCAGGACGAGCACAGCAGCCGAGATTACGGCTTGAATCAGAATGGAAATGTAAGGCGTCTTCCAGCGCGGATGGATCTTCCCAAAAAAGGACGGCAGATAGCTGTCGATACCGACGGCGAACGGCACGCGGGCGACTCCGGCAACCGTGGTGCCTACGCCTCCTGCATTTCCCACCGTTACGAGCAGCGCCGCCAGAACTCCAAGGAAGCCAAGCCCGACCAGATTGGAGCCGTGGGCGATCGCCTGAAACACTCCGCTCTTGGGATCGACGTCGCCCGGCTGCACAAGCACCATCGTCGCGATCGTGCCCAGCATGTAGATGGCCGCGATTAGAACTCCTGAACCGAGGATAGCGCGAGGAAAGGTTCGCTTCGGATCGCGCACTTCGTCGGACATGGCGCAAACGAGTTCCATGCCCGTGAATGCGAACGCAATTTGCGACCAGAAGTTCACGGTATCAAAGTTCCAAACCGGGAGCGTGTTATGCCAGGTGATATGAGTCTGCGATCCATGCCGCACAAAGACCAGCGCAGCCACTCCGACAAGGATCAGCAACGGGGTATACGTGCCCACGCCGCCGGCGTTCTGCAGCCACTTGCCGATGTTGAGGCCCACGATATTCATGCCCACGGCAACCGCCAGCAGCAAGAGCGAGCCGGTAAGCAGGAATCCGCGATCGTTGGCCAGGTGGCCACGTCCAGCGCCTCCGATGTATGCGCTCATCGCTGTGCTTGCTACCAGCAGTCCGGGAAAGTAGAAGAAGGAGTAGACCCAGTACGACCATCCAGCGACGAAGCCATGGAAGTCGCCGAAGGCCTCGCGGGTCCAGACGTACAGGCCGCCTTCTGCAGGAAAGCGTGTCGATAGTTCGGTGATTACCAGCGTCGTGGGGAAGAAAAAGAAGACGGCGGCCAGCGCCCACAAGCTGAGAGAGGACGTTCCGTTATGGGCCGCAGCAGCGATCCAGCGAGGTCCGAGAACGGCAGCGATATTGAAGAGGAGAACATCCCAAAAGCCCATTACACGGCGAAGCTGTGAAATGACTTCTCGATGGGGATGGGCCAAGCTCTGCGCCTCCGACTAGCCGCAAATAAAATCCCGGCCGCTAACGACCGGGATTCAAAGCCTACCAGATTTTTCGCGGAGTATTGCTAGCGACGCAGGAAGTAAAGTGCTCCTCCAGCAATCCCAAGCGCTCCCAGAAACAGAATGAGCGGGAGGTAAGAGGAGGTCTGCGGCAACTTTGCACTGCTTTCGGGCTGTTGAGCAGGAACTGAAGCCTGCGCTTGAGCAGGTTCCGGCTGCACAGCCGCCGTTGAGGTTTCCGACGGGGCCTCAACTCGCTGACGCTGCTGGGCCGCGGTGGCGCTGTTTTCTCTCGGGTTCACCCGAGCCGCCGGCTGATCGCTTTGTGGCAACGCAGGCATGCGGTTCTCGGCTACCAGCGTGTTCTCTTCCGCGGGAGCCTGCGCTACTTCGGTAGGCCCCAGATTTCCCGTTCTGACTCCGGCGGCATTGAGCTTTGCAATCGTCTCGTTGTCGAAGGACTTGGATGCCTTGCGGGTCTGCGCTTTGATGAGCCGCGCAATCTCAGCAAGGCTCTTTGTCGGAGTTGCAGGTGCGGGTGCTCCTGACGCGAACTGCTGGATGCCGACCTCGAACCTCTCGCTGCTGTTGGCGGAAGTGTTAGTTCCAAAGGAAGCTCCTTCGGAACTCCCGGAAACCGGGGAAACATAATTCGGATCGTAGACCGAGGGGCCGGTGGACGTCCTCGGATCGTTCGCATTCGATATCGGCGCCCCCACGGCCGGACCGCTGCCGGGAAGAGCGATATCGGGAGTGGAGATGATCGGAGCAACGGGAGCCATTGGCGCGCTCGATGTTGTCGCGTATCCACCCATGGTTGTGATCTGACCGAAGCATGCCAGAGATGTAATTAAGGCAAGCGAGAGTAGAACCTTACGGAACATTTGAAACTCCTGGGATGTGTTTCCCACATCCCCGTTCGGCACCGTTGTGCCGTTGTTCTGCAACCTTGGATGTGTCAGCTTTTCAGAGGGATGCGATAGTACCCCTTAAAGCTTACAATTTCCACTGTTTTAGGCGGAAATTGGACCTTATTCCTAATCATTCTGGGTATCTTCGCGGCTGAAAACCGGCCTGAACTGGGGGTGGTTGAGGCTTCGGGCCATGCACAGGCTTCATGGATTGATAGACTCAAGGTATGCCTGTTCCTCAAGTCCAGCCGGCACCTGTCAGCCAGCCTTCCGGTACTCCTATCGCCTACTTCGAGTGCTCAAAATGCGGCGAACGCCTCGACGCTAAGGTTCCACAGACGCTCTGTCCTAAGGACGCCGGTTCGCTGTGGGTTCGTTATGACCTGAAACAAATTCGGGCTCGCGCCGATCGCGATGAGATTGCCTCGCGCACGAGCACCATGTGGCGCTACCGCGAACTGCTTCCCGACGCCGAACCGGTAACGCTGGGCGAAGGCTTCACCCCGATGCTTGCCAGTCGCAAGCGTCCCAATTTGTGGATCAAGGACGAAGGCGCAAATCCCACGGGCTCGTTCAAAGCGCGTGGCCTTTGCATGGCTGTGACCATGGCAAAGCACTATGGGCTGAAGAAGCTCGCCATTCCCTCGGCGGGAAATGCCGCGGGAGCTCTGGCCGCATATGCGGCTGCTGCCGGAATCGAGGCAAACATCTTCATGCCCCAGGACGTACCTGAGGCGAATCTGGTTGAGTGCAAGGCTTACGGAGCGAATGTCACATTGGTGGATGGGCTGATCAGTGATTGCGCGCGCATCGTCAGCGAGCGCAAGCAGGCTGAAGGCTGGTTCGATATTTCCACACTGAAAGAACCATTCCGGGTGGAAGGGAAGAAGACCATGGGGCTGGAAGTTGCCGAGCAGCTTGGATGGCGCCTGCCCGATGCGATCTTCTATCCCACTGGCGGCGGAGTTGGATTAATCGGTATGTGGAAGGCTTTTGATGAGTTGGAGCAGCTTGGCTGGCTCACTACCGGCTCGAAGCGTCCCAAAATGGTAGCGATCCAGGCGAGCGGGTGTGCGCCCATTCCGAAAGCGTTGGAGGAAGGGAAGAACGTTTCTGAGGCGTGGAAGGATGCTCACACGTTCGCTTCCGGACTACGCGTTCCCAAGGCCTATGGCGACTACCTGATCCTGGATTTTGTTCGCCGCAGTGGAGGAACGGCCATCGCCATCTCGGACGAGGAGATGTTGGCTTCGTTGCTGGAATGGTCTCGCGATGAGGGAATCTTTTTATGCCCTGAAGGAGCCGCTGCCACAGCAGCGTACGACAAGTTACTGGCCAGCGGATTTTTGAAACCCAGTGATGAAGTCGTGATCTTCAACACCGGAACCGGTCTGAAATACATCGATGTGATCTCGCAGGCGATGGGGATTACGCGTTCGACGAACGGGACAGGGTCGCAGAACTCCGGGGAGCGAAAGATCGGGGGAATTATTGGGCCGTACTAAGAGCTCCGGTTCCAGCTGCCCTATGTGAGGAGTCAATCAGGCAAGCACTGTCATCCTGAGGCCCACCGTTGGCCGAAGGATCTGCCGCGATGTTTAGGGCTCCGTTGCACGGTCCAGGCTCTTACACGAGACTCTTCGTGTAAATGCCGCGACGATGCAAGTCCATCTGAAACATTACGGGAGATCCTTCGGCCAACACCGGGCCTCAGGATGACAGAATAAACGCGCGCTGACGATCGACAGAAGATGACCGAACGCCTCTACTATAACGACTCCTTCCTCTACGATTTTCGCGCCAGCGTTCTCGATACGCGGGAACTCAAGCGCGACGGCAACCAGTCCACATGGGCGGTGAAGCTGGACCGGACAGCGTTTTATCCGACGAGCGGTGGCCAGCCCTTCGATACTGGACGGCTTACGACCGAATCCAAATCGGGAGTGCCCCTCGAAGTTGCCGTTGACGATGTCTTTGAAGACGAAGAAGAGGGTGAAGTTTGGCACCGAGTGGCAAAAGTTCTGCCACCCGGCGCGAAAGTGCGCGGGCTGATCGACGCTGAACGCCGGCGCGACCACATGCAACAGCATACAGGTCAGCATCTGCTGTCAGCAGCGTTCGTCCAGTTGCTGAACGCGAAGACGGTTTCATTTCACCTCGGCGAGGAAATTTCGACAATCGACATCGATCTGCCGACTGCCTCGCGAGACGACCTTGTGCGGGTTGAGCGCCTTTCGAACGAAGTTATCGCTCAGGATCGTGCGATCGCTGTTCGCTATGCCACGCGCGAGGAGGCGGCACAGATGGGCGTCCGCAAGCTCCCGGAGCGCGAGGGCGAGATTCGCTTGATCGATATCAAGGACTTCGACCTCAATGCCTGTGGGGGAACCCACGCGCAAAGCACCGGACAAATCGGTGGGCTGCTTATTCGTCGCACAGAGAAAGTTAAGCAGGGTCTGCGGATCGAGTTCGTCTGTGGATTGCGCGCAACCAAGGTAGCCCGACGCGATTTCGAGATTCTGAGCGAAGCGTCTGCACTCTATCCCTGCGCTCCAGGAGACCTGCCTGCCAACATAGGCAAGCAACGCGAAGAGGCGCGCGTAGTTCAGAAACGGGAAGGGAAGCTGCTGGAAGAACTCGCGGAGCTCAAGGCCGCGCAGTTGATTCATGAGACAGCCAATAAGCCTGCCCCCAGAGTGATCGTGCAGGTATTTGAAGACCGGGATGCGAACTTCGCGAAGCTGCTTGCACAAAAGCTGACGAAAAGCACGGCAGGCATGATCGCATTGCTAGCCTCGGCACAGACACCTCCAGCGCTGGTATTCGCGCGTTCCTCGGATCTCACTCCCGATATGGGAAGCCTGTTGCGTGAACTGGTCACAGCAGCCGGCGGCCGTGGCGGAGGCGGGAAAGATTTCGCCCAAGGTGGAGTGCCAGATAAGGAGAAGTTGCGATCGGTGCTCGAAGACGCAACGCGTCGCGTGGCATAAAGCATCGCGCTGGCAGGCCAACCAGAGCACTGATAAAATCGGCCTACCTGCCTAACGTGGGGCTATAGCTCAGCTGGGAGAGCGCATCGTTCGCAACGATGAGGTCGTCGGTTCGATCCCGACTAGCTCCACCATCTTCTGATTCTGGAAGTTCGGGCGAATCGCCGCCAATAAATGAGGATGGATCGGCCCAATGCTTTGCAATTCCCGCGAAGGTTCGCGTGGTCGGCTTACAAGGCTGTCACTCGTCTGTGGACCAGCAGGAAATAAAGAGCTACGCCGATCAGCAACAAACCATTGGCCGTAAGCACGACGGGAGCCGTGAACACGGGGACCATCCAGCCGGATACGAGATTGCCGAACGGCATGCCGCCGCGAAAAGCGCAGTTGTAAACGCTCATCACGCGTCCGCGCATTTCATCCGTGGTGATGAGCTGCACCAGCGAACTCACACTGGCAAACACTGCCATGATCGCGAATCCAAACAGTACCAAAACAGCACAGCTGAAGGCCAATGACCTGGAGATGGCAAAGCCGGCGATCGTGGCGCCGAGGCAAAGCAGCATGAGGAGAGCCCGGCGTCCTTTCCCCGATGCGTTGCCGAGGCTCGCGATGGCTAGCGATCCGCAGATGGAACCCACACCCATGAGCGACAGCAGATCGCCATAGATTCGTGGGCCGGCGTGGAAGATGTCGTTCACATAGACGGGAATGTAGGTACGCAGTGGCATGCTGAGCGCGGTCATGCAAAAGGCCAGCACAATCAACGCGGCCATGGACTCCTGGCGGCGCACGAACTTGATACCCAGCTTCAGACTGGTGAGTACGGATTCGTTCGCGCTCTTAGGCACAAAGCGGTTGGAGATGAGAAGCAGGGCGATAATGGGTGCGATGAAAGAAGCGGCATTCAGCCCGAAGCACCAGGTTTCGCCGATGCGTGCCAGCGCCTGTCCGGCGAGCGCCGGTCCGATTGTCACTGCCATGTTGAACTGAATCGAATTGAGCGCGATGGCGTTGGGCATGTCTTCGCGCTTGACCAAAGTGGGAATCAGCGCCTGGTAGGCGGGACCTCCGAACGCCTGGGCGAAGCCGGAGACGACCGAGAGACAGAGGATGTGCCAAATGTGGACCGCGCCCGTGGCAACCAGAATCGCCAGCAGGCCCGCACTTGCGAGCTGCACGTACTGCGACCCGAGAAGAATTCGTCTTCTTTCCACGCGATCGGCGACAACGCCCCCGATCAGGGAGAAAAGAAAGATGGGGATTCCGCCGAGAAACTGATCGAGTGCGAGCAGAAATGGGGAATGGCTGAGGCGATAGATCAGCCAGCTCTGGGCCACGATCTGCATCCAGGTCCCGATGCTGGAGATGCAGGCCCCGAACCACATCAGACGGAAATCGCGATAGGAAAATGCCTTGAAAACGCGCGTCAGAATGGACGGCTTGACGGATACCGGCAGCCCAGGTGCATCAACTTCGCTCGGCAATTAATCTTCGTCCTTCAACTTCAGCTTACACTTTGACGCTCACCTAAGCGAAGCGTAACCCAGTGGGACGAATGGCCGTCACTTTGCACCCGAAAACTGTCAGTGGATGTCGACGCCGCCGTGAATGTGAATCACTGGCCGACGAATCACGATGCGCCCGGCGTCGTCGTGGTAATAGTAATAGTCGCGTCCCTGGTAGCGGTAGCTCTGGCAGCCGTACTTCTTCGCCTGTCCCGGAGGCATTCCGCAATTTCCCCAGCCAGTCTTTTTGCCCTTGCTCCATCCCGGCGGTGGACCATCGTGTTTGTCGTAGGTGCGATATTCGTAATCGCCGCGGTGTTCCCAACGATCGTCATCGCGGTCGTCGCCCTGTTGGTTCTGGTGCTTGTTGCCCTTGTCTTTTCCGTTGCCGTGGTCGGCTGCGGCCGGTAACGCAATCGCGAAGGCGCCGAAGAGCAAGATCGTTCCGAACCATTGTTTTGACATGCGTCTCTCCCGTCGTGACGAGTCGAAATTCAGCCTTCCAGAAGTTTAACCCCGAGAGATTAGAGAGCCATAGTTACTAAAGGGGTGAGCGACCTGAGGATCAGTCTGGGTAGGGTTTTGCATTTGCTATTCTGATTTTTCTCATGCGAGCTTTTATAGGAATCCTCCTCCTTCTTATTGTTGTTGCGCTGCTCCTTCTCTTGACATTCTCCGCGACTCCGGTTGTAACGCTTCCAACCACGCTCAACACGATCGGCCAGGCGACGCCGGTTGTTGCGACGATCGCTGCTCCCCATGGCATCCGCATGGCTGTTGCATACGTAGAGCAGAACGGCGAGCGCTACAAGCTCGCAGATGTGGAACATCCGGCGCGGCGCTTTCGCTGGCTGCGTAGAGCGCCTGAGCACACCCTGAAGTTCACGGCTGGAGTGAAAAGCACTCCGCAGCTGAAAGACGGCAGCGCTCGCTTGATCGTTGAAGCCACGTCGAACGATTTTCGCGGCGCGACAGTCGAGGCTGCCCGCGATGTGACTGTGGTGACGCAGCCGGTGAAGGTGAGCGTCGATTCCGACCAGCACTACTTGTACGTCGGCATGGCGGATCTAGTCACCTATAACGTGTCGGGCTCTCCGACGGCCTCGGGCGTACGCGTAGGTGACGAGACCTTTCGCGGCTGGCCGATGCCGGGTGGCAAGCCGGGCCAGTTCTCTCTCTTCGCTTTCTCCTGGAACATGCCCTTGAACACCGAGCCGGTGGTCTATGCCACAGGGCCCGGAGGTGACGAGGCGCATGGGAAGATGCTGATCAACTTCCCGAAACGGGAGCAACCGAAGTATCGCGTGCGCGACCTCCAGATCGACGATAAGTTCATAGAGAAGGTCGTGAACGAACTGGATCCCAACGGCTCCGGCGATATGGTTGAGCGTTTTGTCCGCATTAACAGCGAGATGCGCAAATCGAACAATCAGACGCTTGCTGATCTAAAAAACAAGACAGAGCCAAGGTTTCTGTGGTCGCAGCCGTTTCAGCAGCAGCCCAACACCAAGGTTGAGGCCAACTTCGCCGATGTGCGCAATTACATCCACAACGGCAAGAAGATCGACCAGCAGACGCACCTTGGGTACGATCTTTCGAGCACCCAGCATGTCGGCGTGCAGGCGTCGAATGACGGGCGTGTAGTCTGGGCCGCGCCGTTGGGAATCTACGGCAACTGCATCGTAGTGGATCACGGTTATGGTCTGCAGACGATTTATGGCCACTTGAGCGAGATCGATGTGCACGAAGGCGACATGGTGAAGCGCGGCCAGGTAATGGGCAAGAGCGGCATGACCGGCATGGCCGGAGGCGATCACATCCACTTCAGCATGCAGCTAGAAGGCATTCAGATCGATCCCAAGGAGTGGTGGGACGCGCACTGGATCAAAGACCATGTTGCGCGTCGAGTTGAGCTGCCGGGATCCACCAGCTAAGGCCGATTGCGGCTGTGGTGCTCGCCGCATCGCCCATACGTCTCATCCAATGAAATCTGATTGCGGTCTTGTAATATGAGCACCCATGAAACGACACCTTTCCAGGCTCATTGTTTTGTTTGTGCTCGCTTCTAGTACTGTCCGTGTGATTGCACAGACCCAGGCTGCAGATCCAGAATCGCCGGAGGCCAAGCAGGCCCGGCTCGCCTGGTTCAAGGAAGCCAAGTACGGGATGTTCATCCATTGGGGGCTCTATGCCATTCCTGCCGGTGAATGGAAGGGCAAGCAAATTCCCGGATTGGGAGAGTGGATTATGAATCGCGCCCACATTCCGGTCAAAGAGTATGAGCAACTGACGAAGCAGTGGAATCCGGTGAAGTTCGACGCCGATGCCTGGGTGCAGCTAGCCCAGGACGCAGGCATGAAGTACATCGTGATTACCTCGAAGCACCACGACGGTTTCGCTCTCTTCGATTCCAAAGTGAGCCGCTACAACGTGGTGGCGGCGACGCCGTTTCATCGCGACATCCTGAAAGAGCTGTCCGCAGCTTGCCAGAAACGTGGAATGCCGCTCGGCTTCTATTACTCCCAATCGCAGGACTGGCACGAGCCGGGCGGCGCAGGCAATGATTGGGACTTCGGTCCGGATCAGGGACCCGATAAGAAAGAGCTAAAGGACTATGACGGATACCTTCGCGGCAAAGCCGAGCCGCAGGTGCGCGAGCTGCTCACAGACTATGGTCCGGTTGCGCTTATCTGGTTCGACACGCCGCGAATGATGACTCCTGAGCGCGCTCAGCGGTTCGCCAGCATCCTGCGCACTGTGCAGCCGAAGACACTGATTGATGGCCGCCTCGGTGCGGCCGGCGACTATGTTTCTACCGGCGACAACGTGATTCCGTCGGCCGTTCAGACTGAGTACTGGGAGGTGCCGGCCACCACAAATCACACCTGGGGATTTCGCAAGGACGATCAGGATTGGAAGTCACCCGGCGAAATCACATTCAAGCTCGTCGACATCGCCAGCAAGGGCGGCAACTATCTGCTGAACGTTGGACCGATGTCGAATGGAGTGATTCCACAGGCGAGCCAAGACAATCTAAGGACCGTCGGGCGCTGGCTGAAGGCAAACGGCCAGGCGGTGTATGGAGCCGGACCATCTCCGTGGGGCGACGAGATGGGCGAGCCGAGCAGCAGGGGAACCAAGGACCTGCGCGGCCAGCCGCTTGTGCTTCCGCACAACGAATGGCGGGCAACTACCAAGCCAGGAAAAGTTTACTTCACGTTTTTCCAGGAGCCGCGCGTGCCATTTGAGCTGCCGCCAATGAAGAACACTGTGAAGCGTGCCTATCAACTCGCAGACGGTAAGGCAGTGGAGATCAAAGAGGAAAGCGGGAAGAAGCAGCTCGTCTTGTCTCGTCCCATTTTGGATCCAATGGCAACCGTCGTCGTTGTCGAAATCGAGGGAACCAACGTGGAACGCTGACGCATGCCAACGACTCTCCAGAGCGGCGAACTGAAAGCGACCTCGGCTGAAGACCTTCGTCAATTCAGGGAAGTGCTTTCGGCTGCGAACTATACAGGTCCTCGTCACACGGAGTTTCTTACACCGTTTGAACTCGTGGCACCGCGAAATCTGCCTCACCTGGTGCGAATCTCGGCGCCCGAATCGCAGCTTAAGACCCTCGTTCTCATGTTTCTCTTTGGAATGCCAACCGACACTGCGGCGGCACGCGAGGCGGTACACCCGGTGTCACTGGAAACGCTCGAGCAGATGGGATTGTTGCAGGTAGAAGGAGGGGTTGCTACTGCAAAGGTTTCACTTGTGCCGTTCGGGAATCTTGTGGTGGCAGTAGATCTACACGAGAAAGTTTACAACGGAGCTCCCTCCGACCTAGTCATGGGAATGACTCAAAGCACATTGGAGCTCGGCAACATAACGATACGAAGATCATCACGGAAGACGCTGGACTTCGGCACTGGCAGTGGGATTCAGGCGTTTCTGGCCGCTGCGCACAGCGACCATATTTACGCCGTTGATTGTTCCAGTCGGGCGTTGAATTTTGCGCGCTTCAGTGCCGCACTGAATGGCATCTCGAATATTGAATTTATCGAAGGCAACGGATTCGACGCAGTCCGGGGACTACGTTTTGACCTCATCGTTGCCAATCCGCCGTTCGCCGTTACTCCTGAGCGGCGATACATTTATCGAGACAGCGGAATGCACTTGGATGGATTTGCCGAAGCACTGGTTCGCCGTGCGCCGGAGTTTCTTGAGGAAGGTGGATTTTTTCAATGCCAGTGCGACTGGGTGCACCTCGCGGGAGGCAACTGGCAGGAACGGCTTTCAGGCTGGGTGAAAGGATCCGGCTGTGATGCTTGGATCATTCGCCAGCAAACGCTGGCTCCGCCCGTCTACGCGGAAGCCTGGATTCGCTCCACGGAGCAGGACGACCATACGACCGCCGTGCGCCTTTGCGAGGAGTGGAGTCAGTTTTACCGTAAAGAGAATGTTGAGGCCATCAGCACCGGCTTCATTTGTCTCCATCGCACAGGTGGGCCGCCTAACTGGGTACGGGTCGATGATCCGGTTGGGGACATCGCTGACAACTCGGGGGAGTCGATCGAGTTAGGATTCGCAACCCGCGACTTCCTCGAAGTCACGCGCAGTGATGAGGCTCTGCTGCAAACGAAGTTAAAAGCTTCACCCAAAACGCGTCTTTTGCGGGAAGCCGAGTGGTCGCCGAATGGATGGCAGACTGTGAAATCAAAAATCGCGTTGGCTCAGGAATTGTCCTACACCGCAAATATCGATGCTCCAGTTGCAACCCTGATTGCCCATTGCGACGGACAGGCCACCCTGGCCGAACTTATGACCAAAATGGGCGATGGATTAGGAGTTGCGGTCGAGCGGCTCGTTCCGGCAATCATGCCTTTGGTCCGCCAACTGATTGAGCGCGGATTCCTGTTGCCGCCGACTATGATGGCAAACTCTCAAAACCATCAAAAACTGGATAGTTGATCTTTTTCAATTCCGGCACATGGCCGACAAAGAGGTGAACCCTTTTGGGCAAACTTGCAAAGAGCCTCCTCTTATTCACGCTGCAGTTTTGGTTCTGGGGAATGATGAGCGCACAGTCGAACCACGAGCTGCGTTCACCCGATGGTCGAATCCAAATCAAGATTCGTGTCGGCGAGAAGATCCAATATGACGTGCTGTTAGGCGGGAGAACGCTGCTTGAGAACAGCACGTTTTCGCTCGATGTCGAGCATAAACCGCTGGGTCTGCAGCCGAAGGTGGTCGAGGCGAAGGAGCGGGAGAACGATCAGATAATCAAGCCCACGGTACGCCAAAAGTTTGCGCAGATTCGTGACCACTACAAGGAATTGCGCCTCAGCATGGAGGGCGGGTACGGGGTAGTCTTCCGCGCTTACGACGAAGGCATCGCCTATCGCCTCGAAACCTCTCAGGCAACGCAACAGGTGAAGGTCTATGGCGAGCAGGACAACTGGAACTTCCCCAGTAATTTGGTGGCCTATTATCCGCAGGAAGACAGTTTCTTCTCCCACAATGAACGCAAATATCTGCCGCAGTTCCTGAGCGGAATTGGGACAGGATCGCTGGCGAGTCTGCCTGCCGTTGTAGACGCAGGAGGCACAAAGGTAGCGATCGCGGAATCCGATGTAGAAGATTACCCGGGCATGTGGTTGCGAGGCACTAGCGGCAACGGACTCGCTGCGGCTTTTCCGCCGTATCCATTGAAAGAAAAGCTGGAAGGTGACCGTGACTTTCGGGTTGTCGAGAGTGCCGACTACATCGCGGTCACTTCCGGGACGCGAACCTTCCCGTGGAGAGTGATTGGTATCGCGGAGAAGGATGGCGATCTACTGACAAACGAGTTGGTCTGGTTGCTGCAGAAACCGTCGGAACTGCAGGACACTTCCTGGATCAAGCCGGGAAAAGTATCTTGGGACTGGTGGAACGCCAACAACATTTCTGGTGTCGATTTCCAATCGGGAATTAATACTCAGACTTACAAGTACTACATCGACTTCGCCGCTAAGTACGGTATTCCCTACATAATCCTCGACGAGGGCTGGTACAAGCGGGGTAACGTGCTAGACGTAGTTCCTGAAATAAATATGGAGGAACTTACCACCTACGCGAAACAGAAGAACGTCGGAATCGTTCTGTGGGTCGTCTGGAAGACGCTCGACGATCAACTGATTCCGGCGCTCGATCAATACGAAAAATGGGGAATCAAAGGGATCAAAGTTGACTTCATGCAGCGTAGCGATCAGCCTGTAATGAACTTCTACGCAAAGGTGTGTAGGGAAGCTGCCAAGCGGAAGATGCTGGTGGATTTTCATGGCGACCAGAAACCAGCTTCGATGACGCGCACGTGGCCCAACCTGATCAACGCGGAGGGTGTCCGTGGGCTTGAGTGGAGCAAGTGGAGCGCCGAGACCGAGCCAGAGCACAACGTTACGCTGCCTTTCACGCGCATGTTCCTCGGCCCAATGGACTACACGCCCGGAGCGATGCGCAACGCATCGAAGAAAAGCTTTGCTCCGATCCACAACCAGCCAATGTCGCTCGGTACGCGTTGCCATCAGCTCGCAATGTACGTCGTCTACGAGAGCCCATTGCAGATGCTGGCGGATACTCCGTCAAACTACTTGCGAGAGCCCGAAGCGATGGAATTCCTCGCGGCGGTTCCGACGGAATGGGATGACACGAAAGTGCTCGATGCGAAGATCGCCGACTACGTTGTGGTCGCCAAACGAAACGGACTCGATTGGTATATCGGGGCGATGACTGACTGGACTCCGCGCAGCCTTGATATTGACTTGTCCTTCTTGCCCGAGGGAAGTTTCACAATGGACGCCTACCAGGATGGCATCAACGCGGATAGATGGGCGAGCGACTACAAGAAGAAGACGACGCGCGTGAATAAAGGCACAAAGGTGACGATCAAGCTCGCACCCGGCGGAGGCTGGGCGGCGAGAATCCATCCTTAAGAGTGCTACAAGGATTGAGGCAGTAGGAAAGGGCATCGGCTTCAGCCGTGCCGTTAACGAACAATCAAGACTCCGGCTTAGCCGCTGGTTCCGTCGGGCAGCGAATACTTCGGACCAAACGAAAGACTTACCTCAGCGGCTAAAGCCGGACAAATTGGCGGTGCCCTCGACGGCACGGCTAAAAGCCGATGCCCCTCCCTAAACACATCGCTGGAAACTAGACGAGTTTTGGCTGGCTACTTCCCACTGGTTTCATTCCAGAGAAAAGCCAGCTCGTCTGCTGTGTCGTTGACCAGTTGCTGAAGCGAGACTCCGGAGCTGTGTCCCGCTTTGAGCTCGTAATGCAGCAGCACAGGGCGATCACTTCCGTCCTCGGCTTGAAGCAATGCAGTCATCTTACGTGCGTGCAGCGGAGCCACACGCGTATCCGAATCGCCGGTATTCAGCATGATCGCTGGATATTTCGTGCCCGCCTTCACGTTCTGATACGGAGAGTACTTGATCAGGTATGCGTATTGCTCAGGTTCTTCAGCAGAGCCGTACTCCGACGTCCACCAGCGCCCGACGAGGAACTTGTGGAAGCGAATCATGTCGAGCAACGGATAGCCGACCCAAATCGCTCCGAACAGATATGGACGCTGCGTGAGCGCAGCCCCCATCAGCAGGCCGCCATTGGAGCGTCCGCGAATGGCTAGACGCGCAGGCGAGGTGTACTTGTTTGTGACCAGGTACTCGGCCGCGGAGAAGAAATCGTCAAAGACGTTTTGCTTCTTCTCGAACATGCCCGCCTTGTGCCAGGCTTCACCGTACTCGCCTCCACCGCGCAGGTTAGGTTGCGCGTAGAAGCCGCCTTGTTCCATCCACCAGGCGTACTCAGGATTCCAATGCGCAGTTTGCGAAAGCAGAAAACCGCCGTATGCGTACATTAAGGTCGGTACGCTCCCGTTCTGCTTCAGACCTTTCTTCGACGAAATAAACATGGGCACGCGCGTGCCGTCTTTCGAGTTGTAGAAGACCTGCTTCACTTCGTATGCGTCGGAGTTGAACGGGACCTTGGGTTTGGCAAAAACATCAGCCTTTCCAGTCGCAATGTCGTAGTGATAAATCACAGGAGGGATGTTGAAGGAATCGAATGTGTAAAAACCGTGTTTGGAATCTTCGCGCCCGAAGACCTCCGATGCCGAGCCCAAAGCAGGATATGTAATGGTGCCGGTTTGCTTACCGTCAAGGGTGAATATGCGCGTCTCGGTGACGACGTCGTGCAGTCCGGTGACAAAGAGTTTGCCGCCGACGATCGAGATTCCCGAAATGGCATCCTTGCCCTCGGGAACGATGACTTGCCACTTGTCGGCAACCGGATCGCTCATGGTTATCTTGAGAACTCGATAATTCTCGGCCTGGTAGTCGGTCAGGACATATAGATCGTCGTCATAGTTCACCGGCGTAAAGCGGCTGTCGATGCCGTGGATCATCTCGCGAAGTTCAGAATCGGGCTTGCGCAGATCCTTGGCGTAGATGTCCACGCGCTTGGCTGGCACACCGTGACCTACAGAAATTAGTAAATATCGTCCGTTCTCGGTGATGTCGGGAGAGATGAGTTCCATCTGTCCGAACTTCTCGCCCTTGTATTCCTTGCCGAAGACAAGCTGATCGGAATCCAGCGGACTCCCGATGTGGTGGTAATAGACGATCGTGCCCGTGGGTTCATATTTTGCGTAGTACAGTCCCTGCTTGTCGGGAGACAGGTTCACGCCGCTGTAACGCGCGCGGGGCAGAACGTCGGCGAGCTCCTTGCGATTTGGTACGTCCATCAAGTGAACGGTTTGTTCGTCGGCTCCGCCCTCACGCACTCCGTACGCGAGCAGCGAGGCATCTTCGGAAACGTCATTCACGTGCACCGACGTATTTTGATCGGCGCTCAACTTCGTCGCATCGATCAGCCGTTCATCGCTTCCATGCAGACCCTTGCGGATGTAGATTGATGCCTGGTTCTCGTCGGGCAGCCGCTTGGTATAGAAGTACGTGTCATTGCGCTCGATTGGGATCCCAATCGTCTCGACGTGCTCGAGTTCGGTGAGCCGTTTGACAAGCTCTGGCCTCACCTTCACCTGCGACAAGTACTGCTGCGTGTAGCGCATCTGCGAGTCGATCCACGCGCGCGTCTCCGGACTCGATTGATCTTCAAGCCAGCGATACGGATCGGTGAGCGAGTGTCCCGAAACGGTATCGGTCACTGGCTTGGCCTCCGTTGGCGGCGGTGCCGGAAGAGTAATTCCATGACCTCCGTGAACTTCTTTTTGTGGAAGGTCAGCAGCAATGGCAGCCAAGCAGGGAAGAAGGGTGCAGAGGATGAGTAACCGGATTTTCATGAGCAAAGTTGTACCACGAACCGTGGGGCCATAGGCGATAGGCGATAAGCAATAGGCTAAGAGCGGAGCGCCGGGCGCCCCTCGCCCCGTTTGTTGGTTATGGACGATTGAATTGTTAGCGAAGGCGAAGTGCTTATTGCCTATCGCCTATTGCTTATTGCTGCAGTCTTACGTCACGCTCACTTCCTCATACGTCCCATAAACTTCCCGCAGCGAGTTACAGATTTCGCCTACCGTTGCGTAAGCTCGCACCGCGTCAATGATGTACGGCATGGTGTTCGCGTCGGACATCCTGCCGTCGGCTTTTACTACGGGCTCCTGTGCGGCAGCCTTTTTCAGCGCTTCGAGGCAGCGCTTTACTTGTTCGTTTGAGCGGCGCGATTTGAGGGCATTGAGCTTTCTGGTTTGGTGATTGGCCACTTCCTCATGGTCGATGTAAAGGATTTTTGGAAGGGTTTCTTCGATCAGGAACTCGTTAGCGCCGACGATCAGCTTCTCTTTGTTCTCCACGGCACGTTGGTACTGATATGCGGCCTCTGCAATTTCTTTTTGCGGATATCCGCGCTCGATGGCTTTCACCATCCCGCCCATCGCGTCGAGTTTGTCGAAGTAGTCGAATGCGCCTTTCTCCATGTCGAGCGTGAGTTTTTCGACGAAGTACGAACCACCGAGAGGATCGACCGTTTGCGCGACTCCCGATTCGTAAGCGATCACCTGCTGCGTGCGCAGCGCGATGCGGGCAGCGTCTTCGGTTGGGAGGGCCAGAGCTTCGTCGTAACTGTCGGTATGCAAAGACTGAGTTCCACCGAGCACCGCGGCGAGGGCCTGAACAGCTGTGCGGGCGATATTGTTCAATGGCTGCTGCGCGGTTAGGGATACGCCAGCCGTCTGCGTATGAAAGCGCATCAGCCAGGTGCGGGCATTCTTCGCGCCAAAGCGATCCTTCATCAGCCGATACCAGATTTTGCGTGAAGCGCGGAACTTGGCGATCTCTTCAAAGAAATCGTTGTGCGAGTTGAAGAAGAAGCTCAGTCGGGGACCAAATTCATCGACGTTAAGTCCACGGCGCCGCGCCCACTCGACATACTCGACGCCGTCATAAATTGTGAAGGCGAGTTCCTGAAGAGCGGTCGAACCGGCTTCGCGAATGTGGTATCCGCTGATGGATATGCTGTTGAACTTTGGCGTGAAGTGCGTGCCGAACTCGAAGGTATCGATCACGAGGCGCATGGAAGGAGCCGGCGGATAGATATATTCCTTCTGCGCGATGTACTCTTTCAGGATGTCGTTCTGAATCGTTCCCGAGATATTCTTCCAGTTGGCGCCCTGCTTCTCCGCCACCACGAGATACATCGCCCATAACACTGAAGCGGGCGAATTGATGGTCATCGAGACCGTGGTCTTCTCGAGATCGATACCGTTGAACAGAATCTCCATGTCCTCGAGTGAATCGATGGCGACGCCGCACTTACCGACTTCACCTTCACTTTCGGGAGCATCGGAATCGAATCCCATCAGCGTGGGCAAATCGAAGGCAACCGAGAGTCCGCCAGTCCCATGGGCGAGCAAATATTTGTAACGCTGATTCGTTTCCTCGGGAGATGCGAAGCCGGAGAACTGGCGCATCGTCCATAGCCTGCCGCGATAACCGGAGGCGTGGATCGCGCGCGTGTATGGTGGCTGTCCTGGGTAGCCGAGGTACTTCTCTGCGCTCCAGTCCTCAGGGAGATCGGCCTGCGTATGTAGGCGCCGCACCGGCATTCCCGAAATGGTCGTGAAGCGGGCGTTGCCGTTCTCGTCAAGGTTTACGCCGGACGCTGCTCCGATCGGTTGTTCTGGCGCCTTTTCCAGGGCGGGAAGAAGTGTCTCTTCGGCCCATTCCTTTTCGGCGGGAGAGGGATGGCGCTGGTCGAATGTGTCGTGGATCGGGCTCTCAGCGAGGCTTCGAGAGCTCTTCTTACTCTGCTTTTCAGCGGACATAGATCCCCAGTGCCGCACCTCGCGGCGTTCACGCACGTATGGAAGCCGAACTCTCAATCATAGAAGAGGCCGGAGAGGGAGAGCAATGAAGCGCTTCAAAATGCCCGCAAGCGGTCCCGACTAATTAGAAGTGGACAACTGCATTTGCTCAGAGAGGTAGTCCAGGATGCGCTGAGGCTCGTGACTCGGGAGAACCTGAGTAATCTCAGTTCCACAGCGCGTGTGCCCGGCTGTGATGCTCTGCCAGGACCGGATCGTTTCATCCAGATTTAGATCGGAACAGAGCTACTCCGGCTTTCACCAGAGCCGAAAGAGTGTAAGCATTCCTGCCGCAACAAAGATCAGCACCAGAATCACTCCAATGATCAGTAGCCGCAGGGCACGATTCTCCTGCCCTGGTTTCGGGATGGAGATTCCCATGAATGAGATGAACATCCAGAAGAGAGAGCGGCGGGGATCCGACGTCGGTTCTTCTGGGCTTGGACTGGGAGTGCCTGGTTCCACTGCCCCGACTATAGCAAGGAGAAAGAGACTAGAGTTCGCTACTGAGTTGGACGGAACAAGACTGCGGAAAATGCCTTCGTAAAAACGGAAGATCCCTGATCGTTCCTTGTTATTTTTTTGAGTCCCGGGCTAAACAGCGTTAAGCGCTTTGTTGACAGCGGCGTAGGGAGAAATCCACAGAACTCGCTGTTAATTCCCTGGTTTAGAACGAAATCTGCGCATTTCGGGCAGAATTCGACGATTTCGAGCTCGAATTCGGAAGCTCCCCTGTTATTCTCCCTGCTCGTCCGGGAGCGTCTTGTAAGCTAGCGTATCTGCATGGCAGATTCTGGAAAGTCCTTCCCGAAACCTGAAGGTGGAAGGGCGGGCCTCATGAGATTTCCACAGGTATCTCCAATCATTCCAAGCTGATACAACGGACAGCAGTTCGGGCGCATCGAAGTTTGAGAGGAAAAATCCATTACAGCCCCAGCACAGTTAAAAGAAAAGCCCGCGCCGCAGCCGAAGTCTACCGCCAAGAGAGCTGCGGCAGGATTCAACGAAGCCGAAGCTATCGAGCAGGCCAAGGGCGGCGACGCGTATGCTTTTGAGCTGCTTTATGGACTTCACAAGCGCCGGGTATATTCACTGTGTTTAAGGATGACGGGAAATACCGCTGAGGCCGAGGATTTGACGCAAGAGGCGTTTCTTCAGCTTTACCGCAAGATCGGAACCTTTCGCGGTGAGTCGGCATTCTCCACCTGGCTGCATCGGTTATCTGTAAACGTAGTGCTGATGCACCTTAGGAAGAAGGGGCTGCCCGAAGTTTCATTGGAAGAAACGCTGGAGCCGCAGCAGGAAGACGGGCCCAAGAAGGACATTGGCGCTCGAGATAACGTGCTCGCCGGATCGATTGACCGCGTGAATTTGGAGCGCGCAATCGAGAATCTTCCCCCGGGGTATCGCATCATTTTTGTGCTACATGACATCGAAGGATATGAGCACAATGAAATCGCGGAGATGATGGGATGTTCCATCGGCAACAGCAAATCACAGCTGCACAAGGCAAGAATGAAGCTCCGCGACCTGTTAAAGCAGAGCAAGGCAGAGAAGGCGGTGCGGCGATGAGCGGGACGGGAGAGCGGAAGAAAATGACATGCGCCGAATTTCAAGAAGTCCTGCCATACACGTTCGAGAGCGGTGGCGGGGACGCTGGGGAGATGGAACACCTGAAGACCTGCCAGATCTGTTCCGATCTGGTACAGGACCTGCGCTACATCGCCGACCAGGCAAAGCTGCTTCTGCCCTTACGCGATCCCAGTCCTAAGGTTTGGGACAACATTCAGGATTCGCTGGAACGGGAAGGCTTAGTTCGCCCACAAGCCAAGGCGCATAGCGCCGGAAAAAAAAAAGTAGCTGAAATCTCAGGGGACAGGGAACAGGGGACAGGTTACAGGGGGCGTTGAAGCTCAAGCGGCCCCAATTCGGTCTCCTGCGTTAGTTATCGGCTAGTTTCGATCGGATTGCGGTAATCATTTTGCTGAGTTCTGTGATGATACTCAACGCTGATCCTGCGTCATCTTCAGTAATGTATCTCAATCGAACTGAAAGCATCAGGTAGGTTTCGGTTTCCATCAAGGAACCTTTGGCGACCGAAAGAAAGTGCGAATAATCTTTCCTGCTGCTCCTCGCGTGCCCCTCTGCAATATTGGCTGGAACTGATACCGCACTGCGCGTCATTTGAGAGACAAGACGATACGCCTCACTGGAAGGAAATTTCTGACTCAGCCGATAGACGAGAACAGCCAAGTCCATCGATTTCTGCCACACGACGAGATCACGATGTGAAGTAACGCTTCCCATCGTCACAAAATAAATCGGAAACTCCTTGTGCGCTCCTACGCGCGTCTGACTTGCACCCCCCCCGGTTTTCCTTGTTCCCTGTCCCCTGTAACCTGTCCCCCGCGTTACCAAGGTGCACCTTCGCAGATACCCCGTCGGTGGGCTTGGGCACTGACCTTCGGTGATAGAATCCGCCCGAGAAGCGAATGAGTGCTGTGGTCTTCTAAGCTCAGGCGAGCTGAGAAAGTAGGCACTAGCAGCCGCAGAGTCCGGATATGACGAGTGAATCGGAGTTAGTTGTACTCGTCGGATTCATGGGGGCCGGCAAGACTACAGTCGGCAGGGAACTTGCTCGAGTGCTGAATTGGTCGTTTTACGATCTTGACGCGCTCATCGAAGGCCGCACTGGTCGGACGGTTCCAGCGCTGTTTGCCGAGCAAGGCGAGTCAGGTTTTCGCAAGTTAGAAGCCCAATCGCTGCGTGAACTTCTCAAAACGCTCGAAGACGAGCCGGCCGCTATCGCTCTGGGTGGCGGCGCCTTCGTGCAGGAAACAATCCGGCAGATTATCCGCGACCATTCCGCCTCTGTGGTGTATCTGGACGTGGGCCTGGAAGAGGCATTGCGCCGTTGCGCCTCAGCTCCCGGTTACCGTCCGCTCCTGCAGGACCGCGATCAGATTACGTTTTTGTACGAAGAGCGGCTGCCGTTTTATCGCACCGCGCATGCGACGGTGCGGACCGACGGAAAAACGCCGCTAGCGGTTGCTCAGGAGATTGCTTCGACTTTGCAGTTGAGTCCGGGAAATCAGGAGGCGGAATGAAATTTACCCTCAGCACTTTCGTTCTCACGGTGACAGTTGTCTGCGCCTTGCAGGCGAAAGCTCCGAGCGCTCAAATCGTTGATTCAGGGAGCTTCGGAGTCTTCGTGAACGGCCGGAGGGTCGCCACCGAGACTTTCAAGATCGAACAGCGCGCAGGGGGAAGCACGGCGAAATCTGAGCTGAAGGTCGAAGACGGCTCCATGCAGCGTTCCGAAATGGAACTCACGGACCGCGGGGAGATTGTTCGTTACGGCTGGCAGCAGGATAGACCGGTTAAAGCCGAGCTTTCCGTAGTGCCGAAAGATGAGTTCCTGAGCGAGATCATCAATGCCGGGCCAAACCAAAAGTCGTTTAACGTGCCCCATCTGATGCCGCACTCGACGCCAATTCTCGACGACAACTTCTTCCTGCATCGCGAGATCCTGATTTGGCGATATCTTGCACTCGGATGTACGTTGAAGCCGGAAGGATTGAGGTGCAACCCCGCTCCCCAGCAGTTTGGCGTGCTCATACCGACTCAGCACGCAACGGAAATAGTGACGGTCGACTTCAAAGGCAAAGAAAAGATCTCGCTGAAAGGGAAGGATGTCGAGTGCAACAGCTTTCGCCTTCACACCGATGAAAGCAACGTTCTGGTTTACATCGACGATCAACAAAAGGTCGTGAGAATCGCGGCCTCAGCTTCCGGCCTGGAGGTCGTGCGAGACTAGAAGAATCGAGCCATCGGGCCATCGGGTGAAGTAGAAGCGATTGGCTATCCACTTCCTCCAGTAAACGGTTTGCATTTATACGCTGGCAGGCCGAACGCGGAGAAGTCTTGGCTGTTACTTCACCCGATCACCCGATGACCCGATCACCCGATACCCATGTCTCCCGTTCTCCATGCCACTCCGAATCGTCGCGCCGACATCCTCTTTACCGTGGCGGTGCTCGGCGGACTATACGCTGCCTACGTCGTTCGCCACATGCTGTTGTTGATCTATGTAAGTGCTCTCTTTGCCGTAGTACTCTCACCTCTGATTCAGCTCATTGCGAGAATTCACATTGGGAAATGGCGTCCGGGGCATGGCATTGCGTTGCTAATCCTGATCGTGGGACTCGCCACCGTCCTGACTCTGTTTCTGGTTTTCGCTCTGCCACCGATCTTTCATGATGCCCGTTCGATGGCTTCGGAGTGGCCGCGTCGTTTAGCCGAACTTGCTAACCGCGCTCGCAACGTGCCTTTCGTGGAAAGCATCGACATAACCAAAATCGACGACTACATCGCAGCCGCATCAGGTGGCGCATTCGGATTCTTCACCGGGCTCGCAGGCAGCATGTTTGGCCTGTTCACCGGAATCGTGCTCACTTCGTATTTCATCATCGATGGGGAAAGTGTATTTACTTGGGCAATCACACTATTCCCGCTCGATCAGCGCGAGCGACTCTCGCGCACGCTGCTGCGGGCTGAGGAGCGGCTGCGGCACTGGCTGGTAGGCCAGGGTGCGCTAATGATGAGTATAGGAGCGAGCAGTTTCGTAGTTTTTGGTTTGATGCACGTGAAATACTACTACGTGCTTGCTGCGTTTGCAGCGCTGGCGAACATTGTTCCCGTTGTGGGAGCGCTGAGTTCACTCGCGCTAGCCAGCATGGTGGCTGCCTTCGATTCCTGGCACAAGCTACTTGGCGTGCTGATCTTCTACGGCATCTACTACCAGTTGGAGAACGCATTCCTCGCGCCGAGAATCATGAAGAGCACCATCGACCTGCCTCCACTTGGCGTGATTACGGCCCTGATGATCGGAGGCACGATGGCCGGGATTCTCGGGGCGCTGGTTGCAGTTCCAACAGCCGCGCTGGTTGCCGTGCTGGTGGACGAATACCTTGTGCAGAAACAAAGGATCGTCACCCACGACCACGACTTCGAAGTGAGCCGCACCACTCACGAATTCTAGATCTCAAACAAGAAAAGGAGGGCCGATAAGCCCTCCTTTTAGACTCAAACATTTCTACCATCTTAAGCGCAACCCGAACTCAATCTGGCGTGAGTCGTATCCCGTTGCCTGGGCACTGACTCGGCCAAAAGTTGCCGGACTGTTGAGATTCATCGACGGATCGTCCGGTTGGAAATGGTTCAGCACGTTAGTCATCATCGCAGTGAAGGTGAGACCAACCCGCTCAGTTGCGCGGATGTCTTTGGTCACCGTCATGTCGAGGTTCCAACGCGGGAATCCCCGGAGGATGCCAAAGCCGTTACCGCGCTCGTCAACTCCCAAAATGAGCCGACGGAACTGGCCATAAGCTGCCGTTGGATCGCCGAACATGTTGAGCCACTCCGTAGAGGTGCCGGTAGCGCCCTTCGACGTTGCCGTCGTGCCAACTGTTCCGGTTGGCGACGTCTTGAAGTAGTTGAGAGAGTTGCCGCCGTTGAAGCTACCGTTGGTGAGGACCACGTTGTAGATGGAGCTTTGGCTCGGATCAGATTGACCGAACGCTTCCCGGCTCGTGCTCGTTCCCGAGCCATCCTGTTGGACCACATTCAGCGGGAAACCGCTCTGCGCAGTGAATAATGGTGAGATCGACCAGCCACCGAGCAGGTGTCCCAGAATTCCCTGCTGGGTTTTGTAAAACGATGGCTGGTAATTGAGAGCCATATTGTAAATGAACTTCACGTCAAATCCGTTCGGTCCGTACTCGCTTTCCAGATTCCAGGGATCGAGAACCGTGCGCGTGCTGCGGGCCTGAACCTCTCCACCGGTTCCGAACGAGCGGCCCCAGGTGAAGTTCGAGCGCGCAGTGATTCCGTGCCAATCGCGGAAAGTAGCAGTTGCGAACAGCCCGTTGTAGTTGCCGTAGCCGTTGCTGGTGTCGAACTCAAATGCCTGGAATTGGCGGCAAACAATGACATTGGCCGCACACCCGCCCGGTGGATTCATTCCCGGATTGGTCCTGCCTAACGTCCATGAAGTAGAGGTCGCCATTGCATTCCATAGTTCATACACGCGATTCGAGGCAATCAATGAACGTTGCGCTGCAATTAGCGCGGCGGTACAACTGGCCGCTGCCTTGCAGAAGTTAGAAGTTGGCCCGCCTAATGCCTGCTCAACGAATGGCTGCGGCGTAGGTGTGGTCACGTTCGCAGCGGGACATACTTGTACATTCAGTCCGCAAATCGCCGTGTACATACTGGCGTAAGCGTTAGCGAAGGTCTGTCCGCCGAGCGTAGTCATGTACGGGATCGCATCAACGTTAATCTCCTGGAACTCGTTGTTGATGATCTTTCCGATGTACCCAGCTTCAACAAAGAGCTTTGATGAGACCTCGCGTTGGATGGACAAAGTAAACGAGTCGTTAACGCTGGGTCGCGTATCTGGATCGAGTCCCGAGCCCGGCGCCGCCGCTAAATTGCCGTTAACGCCAGGGAGGTAAGGTTGCGCTAGCGTGCTGGAAGGAGCGCCGCCGAGAGGTGCGACCAGGCCGTCGGTCCCGATTCGGAACGCAGTCGATGGATTTACGCCACCCGTTCCTAAACACTGACCGTTGCTCGACGCCCCCACGCAAGCAACTGCCTGCATGATGCCGGTACCCAGAAGTGGAACCAGCACTTGGTTTACGCCGTTGAGCCGGCCGTAGATGCGGCTGTAACCGCCACGAATGACGCTCTTGCCGTCACCGAGAAGTGAGCCAAGGATGCCGCTGGTGAAATGCGGGTTCCAGGCTGCAGAGGCCCGTGGACTTATGCCCTTGTAAAACGGATCGTACGGATACTTGCGCCCGCCGGTCACGTTGTTCACGAGAGCAAAGCCGAGAACCGGGTTGTAAACCTGTCCAGCGAGAGCGGCGCTTTTTCGCTGGGCAAGGTAGTCCGTCATGCGGATTGCGTTCCCACCCTGATCCGTCAGCATCACCTGTTTGCCGGATGTCTCGTATGGTGGCATCTCCACCGCGTACGAGAGGCCATACGTAACGGTGAAACTGGGCTTCATGTGCCAGGTATCGCTCCAATAGCCCTGGTAATAGGGAATGATGCTCTTGTCTTGCGCGTGCGTACCCAGCGGAAGCAGATGAAGATCCGATCCAGCTCGGGTGTAGAGGGTCTGCGGTTGACTCACGATTCCAAGCACGTCGGCGACGAGCGTCTGGAAGTTGCTTTGTTGCGATGAAGGCACAATACTCGTCGGTGGCAGGAAGCCCGACCAGGAGATTCCCGCACCATCGGTCACCTGATACACATTCGCGGCCATGGTTCCCTGGCCATTGTCATTGCGATCGTGCCAATCGAAGTTGCGCTGATAGAGGCCACCAAATTGGAACAGGTGGTTGCCTTTCAGCAGATTCAAATCGTCGCGGAACATATGATCCTGGCCATCCCAGAAGCGCGTACGGACGTCCTGCGTATTGACGTTGTACGGAATCAAGGCATTGCGGCCACCTCCGGCTGCCGTGGTCTCGCCACCAATCTCTACAGCGCCGCCCAAACCAGCAATGGGCTGGGGAGGAGCTCCCGCATCGCCCCACTGCCACCAGTTGTAGGTGTAGCTATAGTGGAAGTCATTTGTCAGGTTTGAGCCAATCGTGGTGTTGAGCCCGAAGACGAGGATCGACGGATACGACGGCAAGTTGCGGGTCGAAGTATATTGGCCCTTGGTTCCTCCCAGAATGCCGCCTACGTCAGCTTGAGCAAGATCTGCCTGGCTCAGCTTGTAGTAGCGGTAGCTGCCCATGAAATGCCAGTTCTTTGCGAAGTCGTGATCTAGGCGGACAACCCAGTTGTTGTCGCTCTGCGGCAGTCTGATTGTATTTCTGTAGCCAATCGTGTTAAACGAATCGCCGACCGTTGAAGTCGGAGCAAGGTCGTTGCCTACCGGCATGAACTGCGACCAAATCTGGTTGACGATTGGGTTGATTCCGATGCCGCGTGGATCGCACGGCTGATTGCCACCAGAGCCGCATACGTTCGCCGGCTGGTAGGTGACGCCGTTTACCGTAACCGGGTTCGGGTTGAGGTTGAACGGCATCCAGGCATTCGGCGCGAAACTCACCCCGTTCAGAGTGATCGGGTTGGAGCTACTGTTCTGGATTTGTATAACACCCGCTCGCAGTAGGGGAGAAGGAGTTGATTTCTCTAAAGTCGTGATGTTGGGAAAGCGAACCCCTTGGTAGAAGCCGAAGATGTAAGTCTTTCCACCAAGAAAGTTGAAAGGCAGAACTGGTCCGCCCGCAGAAGCGCCAAAGCGATTCTGGTGACGCGAAGGTAGCGGTGTGAAACCTCGAGTGCCGCCGGTAGCGGGATCGGTCGAGGGTGTATGGCCGTTCGCCCAACTGTTGGCCGAAAAATTCGTTCCGTAATAGTACTCGTAACCTGTGCCATGCCACGTGTTCGTGCCGCGTCGAGTCGCCATCGTGACCTGACTGCCTGCCGCAGAGTTGAAGTCGGCGGTTTGTCCGGCGATGCCAACCTTGAACTCCTCAATACTCTCGATCGGAGTGGGCACAACCCCGTTGGGGACTGCGCTGCCGCCGCCAGTGATCGGATTGCCGGCGAAGCCGCTTAGGTAAACCGTGTTTGTGCCGTCCATATCGCTGGAGTTGTTGCCGCCATCGAGCACGAACATGTTCTGGTCCGCATTGGAACCAGCCACTGAACCCGCTTGTCCGGCAGTTCCATTAACAGGCGTTGTAGCAGGCTGTAGTAGTGCCAAACCGGAAACATCACGGCTAAGCCCCGGCAGCGCCTGCGCCATGTCGAAGTTCATGGTGGTGCCGATCGTGGCGTTCATCGTCTGCAGCTGAGCGCCACTAGCCTGCACCTCGACCACTGTGCTGACAGCTCCGACTTCGAGCGAGATATTCGTAGTTGCAACGGAACCAACGTTTACGTCCTGCCTGATCTTTACAGCCTTGAAGCCGGGCTGAGTGACAGTGATTTCGTACGTTGCGGGCGGAAGGTTCGCAAACACATAGCGACCCGCGGTGTTGGTGGACGTGGCGCGTTTCTCGGTCGTCGTAGTGTCGGTGGCCGTGATGTTGGCGCCGACGAGTACCGCTCCTGAGTTGTCGGTTACGACGCCAACGATGGTGCCCGACGAGCCGACTTGAGCGAACAGCGGCATCGCGCAAAGCGCAAGTAGGAAACCTGCCCACGCGAGGAATCGGACGATCGTTTTAGATACTTCGTCTTTAAACGTGACTGGGGTGTAAAAAACTCCTCTGCCTGTCAGAAGTGGCCTCTGACATGGCGAGACTTGGCTTGTCATGCGTCCCTCCAGAAAATCTCGGACGGCTTGTGGCGCCGAGCAAAATTCCAGACGACTTATGAAGGGGGCCTCAACCAAACCCGATCAACAAGGCTTGGCTTCTTTATTTGGTCGCGCAGCTTAGCACAAGCTGATAGTGGCTGTCAGGGACTAAGCGAGGCAGAAAGGGGCGAAAGGCGTCAAAATTTGGATAAGTCGTATCTGTAACAACAATAAGTCCCTAGATTCTGTGGTCTCGTCCCCGGTATGGGTTTGATCCAGAGCGGGCGTGAGGCAGGTACCCGGAAGAAAAAGGCCGGTATCGAATCTTCCGATACCGGCCATTTGCTGGAGAAGAGGCCTTCGTTAGAAGCTGACTCTCAAACCAAACTCCATTTGACGCGGGTTGTTGCCTTGAGAATTGAGGACGCCGAAGGCGCTCGGTGTCTGGAGGTCGAGCAACGGGTCAAAGAACTGGTTGTGGTTCAGGACATTCGTGAACACAACCTGGAATTCGCTATTGAACCGCTCCGTTATTCTGAATTTCTTCTTCAAGCTCAGATCCATGTTCCAGTAGGGCATGCCGCGGAACGATCCCACGCCTCCAGCCCGGTTGTCGATTCCCAGAATCGGAGAACGAACCTGGCTATAGACCGCTACGGGATTCGAGAACATGTTGAGCGCAGCATTGCCGGTGCCCGCCGTAGATGTTCCCACATTGTTTCCGAATGAATCGGTGCCGCCTGCAACATTCTTATGGACCGAGTTGCTCGGACTGGACTTGCCCGTGAAAATGCAGTTCTCGGTATCGTTGAAGTCAACGTTGTCGGCTCCCCCAAAGCCCTGGGCTCCGGACCCACCTTGGAAGTCAGCTCCGGTGAGAGTGTTGCAGAACAGTGGTTCTCCACTGCCTGCGGTGAAGATTGTGCCAATGTCCCACCCACCTAGAAGGTGTCCCACCAGGCCTTGCTGGTTCTTGTAGAACGGCGGTTGATATACGGCAAAAATGTTGTAGACCCAGGTGCGATCGAATCCCTGTACGCCGTACATCTTGTCGAGATCAAAGGGATCGTCCGCGGTGTAGCCGCTCGTGGCCTGGACGAAAGCTCCAGTTCCCAGCGCTTTGCTGTAAGTGAGGTTCTGCTGCAAAGTAAGTCCACGCCAATCATTCATGCGCAGCGAAACGAAACCGGCATTGTAATTCCCGTGGCCGATGCTGGCGTTAACGCCAACGCCGCTGGTGAGCTGACCCGAGGCAGAAGTGGCGATTGGGCAGTTAAGCATGCTGCAGCCAAAGTTGAATCCTGGACTCGTTCCTCCCTGGTCCAGGGCAGACCACAAATCCCACACTGCCTGATTCTGGAAGTTGCCGAATTGCTTGTTGACGACAGCAGTTGTGCAGTTTGCAAAGCCGGTGCAGAAACCGGTACCAGAAAGTGCTGCCTCAAAGAACGGTTGTGCCGCTACGGTTGGCACACCAGCTGCGCCGCAAGCCGCTGCTGAGACGTTGCATTTCATGGCGGTCTCAACGTTTGCATAGGCCTGAGCAAAGGTCTGCCCACCTTTTGTCATCATGTAGGGAACTGCATTAATGTTGATGGGCTGATACTCGTGGTCAATCAAACGCCCAATGTATCCAACTTCCATCGTCACCCGATTCGTTAGCTGACGCTGGATGGTGACGTCAAACGAATCCACGACGTTGGGCCGGAAGTTAGGATCCAGCGATTCGCCAGCGCCGGCAGCAATATCATTGATGCCGGGAAATACGGGTTGGGGAAGGTTCTGTTTAGCTACGCCCAAGGGAGCGTTGTTCCCGTCAACGCCAATTCGGAACGCTAGTCAGATCAAGCGGTCCAGCGCATTGTCCGTTCCGGTTGGGTGTTTTGCACTGAACCGGCTGAATGAGGCCGGTACCCAGCAGCGGAACGAGCACTAAGTCCACGCCATTCAAACGACCATAGATTCGACCGTAGCCTGCGCGGAAAACGCTCTTATCGTCGCCAAAGATCTTCCCCATCCAACTATCGCTACCAAAGTGCGGGTTCCAGGCGGCAGCGACACGGGGACTGAATGATCCGTAAAAAGGATTGTAGGGATACTTCGACGGATTCGCGGTGTTCCCAATAAGGGAGAAGCCTACAACTGGATTAAAAACCTGACCCTGTAATGCCGCATTCTTTTTGGCGTTGAGGTAATCCTCAAGTTCAGCGGATTATTCTGCGCATCCACCAGAATTACCTGTTTGCCATCTTGCTCGGTGGGAGGCATTTCCAATGTCCAACCCAAACCATACGTGAAAGTAAAGTTCGGCTTAAGGTGCCAACTGTCGCTGAAGTAGATGTTGTAATACGGAATCGTGCTCTTGTCCGTTGCCGGAGTGAGCGGCGGATTCAAGGCCAAGTTTTTTCCCGTTCGGGTAAACGCAATCTGCGAATCGGTCACGATTCCGTAGATAGCCGCAGCCATTCGATTAAAGGCGGTTGTATCCGGTCCCAAAGCTGACATGTCAACATTGGGCGCGCCATTAGAGTCCCCGAGCTGGTACACAGGGTAATAGTTGATTCCGCCACCGTTGTCTGTGCGCTGGTGATAATTCCAATTGCGTTGATACTGCCCGCCGAACTGGAGCAGATGGGTCCCATGCAGCATAGTAACGTCGTCCCGCAGGAAGTTATCGTGTCCATCCCAGAATCGCGTACGGGTCTGTTGCGTGTTCACGTTATATGGTGCAAGGACATTGTAGTGCTGCTCTCCGAGCGGCTCGATGGCTCCGCCCAAGCCGGCGAACTGCACAGGATCGCCTTGCGTGGACCACGACCAATAGTTGCGCAGATAGCTGTAGTGGAAATCGTTGGTGGTACTGCTGCTGATATTCATTGTTAGTCCGGCCACGTAATACCAAGGCTGCTGCGGACGATTCGAATTCGACGTCGGCGTGCCTAATTTATCGCCAGGGAAGAACCCGCCGATATCGTACTGGTCGGCAGTTGCTCGAGTCAGTTTGTAGATGCGGTAGCTGGTATTGAAGTGCCACTTTGCACCAAAATCATGGTCAAGCCGGACCACCCCGAAATCATCTTTTTGGGGAAGGGCGATGTTGCCCTTGAAGCCCTGGGTGTTCACTCCGTCACATCGGCTGCCAAGCAGGGAGCCGCTAATAAACGATCCGGTGCAGCCTGGATCGTTCGGGAGTGGCATGTACTTTGTCCACATTTGCGAGACGATAGGATTGATGCCGATCCCACGAGGATCGAGCGTCTTAAGGTTGTACTGGATGCCCGTGCTCGTGTCGGTCAGCAGTCCATTGCGCATGGCCGCCGTCGGAACCGGCCGCTCGATAGTGATGGAGTTCGGCCACCGGAATCCCTGGTAGTTGCCGAACATGTACGTCTTTCCGCCGAGAATCTCCTTTGGAATGATTGGACCACCAAGCGCCGCGCCGAAGCGGCTGTAGTGATATCCCGGAATTGGCGTTTTTGAAAGGTTGTTGTCCCAAGTGTTCGCATTGAAATTGTTGTCGAGGTAGTACTCGTAAACAGTGCCGTGAATAGTGTTGGTTCCGCGCTTTGTCACTACCTGCACTTGAGCGCCCGAGGAGTTATTGAAGTCCGCGGTCTGATTCGCGGTATTTACCTTGAATTCCTCGACGCTATCCGCGGGCGTAGGCATCACTCCCGTTGGCGTACCTACGCCGGTGAGCTGGCTGGCAATGCCACCCGTCGGGTCTCCTCCGAAGCTCGGCGTGTACACGTTCATACTGCCGTCCATGTCATTCGTGTTGTTGCCGCCATCAAGTTGGAAACTGGCCTGATCAACAACCGTGCCCGCTACGCTTCCATCTGGGCTGACTCCGGGCTGCAGAGTCACAAAGGTGCTTACATCCCGGCCAAGACTCGGCAGCGAATCCAGCGCAACTCCATTTACCGTGTTGCCAACCGTGGCATTCATCGTCTGAAGTTCGGTGCCAGTAGTCTCCACAGTGATCTCTTCCGTCACCGAGCCCACTGGCAGGTTGATGTCTTCAGTCAAAGACCTCCCTATTTCGACTCTCTGGTCGCGCACGAATGCGGTTTGGAAGCCTTGCTTACTAATCTTTATGTCGTAGGTTCCGGGACTGACGTTGGGGAATGTGTAATGCCCCGCGCTGTTTGTCGCCGTCTTTGAAGTAGTGTTCGTGCTCTTGTCTATGATTGAGACATCGGCTGAGGGAACGACTGCGCCTTGCGGATCGGTTACGGTACCGACAATTGCTCCTGTCGCACCAGTTTGAGCAAATGTGGCGCTCGCACCCAGCGCCAAGAAGAGTATCAATATGGTTAGTACTGCTAGAGCTTTCTTTCCGAGCTGCGTTAATTGTGAGATGGGTGTACAGCTCGCGAGTATCAGACTTGGTGTCTGATGGGGGATTTGCTGCCCTGCATACGACCCTCCAGAAATATCAGTCGCCAGAGGCGTTAAGCCGGAAGCGCTGAATAAGAATCCAGACGACTTATGA
The DNA here is from genome assembly GCA_035567895.1 of Terriglobales bacterium. Classification (NCBI taxonomy): domain Bacteria; kingdom Pseudomonadati; phylum Acidobacteriota; class Terriglobia; order Terriglobales; species Terriglobales bacterium. The sequence goes on from DATMPC010000076.1 coordinate 60,009, forward strand.
AAAGAGCTGCTTTAGGACGTCCCTACCCAAGTGCAACCAGGCCCGGGAGCCCTATTTGGCCGGGCAGCTTAGCACATGCCGATGATCGTTGTCAGGGATGAAGCGGAGTGAAAAGGGGCAGAATTGGTTAAATTTTGTATGAACGGTTATTGATGGGAGTTATTAGTCCCGCGTTTTCCGGTTCTGGTCCCACCGTAGATGAACACTTTTAGTGCTTTTTCAAAGCTGCTACTGTAAACAAGGAAGCAATTCCTTGAAGATGCCGAACAAGATCCCCATCGGAATACTTGGCGCGACCGGCATGGTCGGACAGCGTTTTGTGCAGCTCCTGGAGCACCATCCTTGGTTCGAGGTGACATGGCTGGCGGCTTCTGAGCGTTCATCCGGACTTTCTTATGCTGAAGCCGCGCGCTGGAAGTTGAACACGCCCATTCCTGAGCGTGTCGCCGGGATGCGCGTGAGTGATGCCGCACCCGATGGCGCGCCCAAAGTCATTTTTGCGGCCCTCGATGCAGGAATTGCAAAGGAACTCGAGCCGAAGTTTGCTGAGGCTGGGCACGCCGTCATCACCAACTCCAGCGCGTTTCGGATGCAGGCAGACGTGCCGCTGGTGATTCCCGAGGTAAACGGCGATCACCTGAAGCTGATCGACAAGCAACCGTCCCGCAAGCGCAACGGCGGATTCATCGCCACAAACCCAAATTGCTCCGCTATCGGACTCGTCATGGCGCTGGCTCCGCTTCACCGTGTCTTCGGCGTGGAAGCGGTCTTCGTAGCAACCATGCAGGCCGTGAGTGGCGCTGGATACCCGGGCGTCGCTTCGCTCGACATCCTCGGCAACGTAATTCCGTTTATTCCCAAAGAAGAAGAGAAACTGGAAGCCGAAACCCGGAAGCTCTTGGGCGTGCTGGAAAACGGAGCGGTAAAGGATGCTGCGTTCAAGATCAGCGCGCAGTGCAACCGCGTCGCGGTGGAAGATGGCCACACGGAATCTGTTTCGATCAAGTTGAAAAAGTCAGCCAGAGCAGAGGAGATTCTGGAGCAGTGGCGTTCGTTCCGCGCTCGTCCTCAGGAGATTTCGCTGCCCACGGCTCCCGAGCATCCAGTGATTTATGACAGCTCAGTCGACCGTCCTCAGCCGCGCCTCGACGTGAATCGCGGACGCGGAATGAGCGCCACTGTCGGGCGTCTGCGTCCGTGCGGGTTGCTCGACTGGAAGTTCAGCGTTTTGTCGCACAACACGATTCGTGGCGCGGCAGGCGCTGCGCTGCTCAATGCTGAGCTGCTCAAGTACGATGGATACTTGTGTTGAGCTCGCCCTTTCGATGAACTCAAGACAAAAGCAACTGCAACAACTCACGCAGATTTACACGGATTTAGGGCTTCACGCAGATTTGAAGGAAACAAAGTGTTCCCACTCAAAATCTGCGTCCATCCATGAATCTGCGTCTATCTGCGTGAGCAGTTGTTTTTCCCGGAGCTGCCGATGATCGTAATGAAATTCGGTGGCACCTCCGTGGAAGACAGTTCCGCGATCGATCGCGCCGCGAAGATCGTGGCCAGTCGTCGCGATCGCATACCGGTCGTAGTCGTCAGCGCGATGTCCAAGGTCACCGACCAACTACTTGCAGCCGGCGCAGCCGCAGGTGCTGGTGATCCGGACAAGGCACTCGAGCTTTCGCGTGGATTGCGCGAGCGTCATTATTCCACTGCAGGTGAATTGCTCGGCACCGGATTATTCACGCAATTTCATTCCGAGCTCGAATCCGAATTTGACGCGCTGGACGAACTACTGCGCGGGATCGCCGCCGTAGGCGAGCTGACTCCACGCACTACCGACTTAATCGCTTCGTTCGGTGAACGGATTTCCAGCCGGATGGTGGCGTCCGCATTCTCCGTGCGCGATTTGCCCGCGGCGCATGTCGACTCCCGCAAGTGCGTGATCACCGACGCGAACCACACCAAAGCGGTACCTCTTTTCCCTGAGATCGATCTTCGCCTCGCCCATCTCGTCAAGCCGCTGCTCGATAAGAAGCAAATTCCCATTATGGGAGGATTCATCGGCAGTACTCGCGAAGGAGCAACGACGACGTTGGGACGAGGCGGCTCAGATTTCACCGCCGCTATCGTTGGCGCCGGACTCGGAGCGGAATCGATCGAGATTTGGACGGACGTCGACGGCATGATGACCACCGACCCACGGCTGTGCAAGGATGCGCACCGTATTCGCACAATCAGCTTCGACGAAGCCGCCGAACTCGCCTATTTCGGGGCCAAGGTCCTGCACCCTGCGACGCTATTGCCGGCGGTGCAGAAGGACATTCCCGTACTTGTCCTGAACTCTCGCAACCCATCCTGTGAAGGTACGCGAATCACCGCCCGAGCTCCACAGTGCCGCAATTATTTCAAAGCTATCGCAGCGAAGCGTCGAATCACCATCGTGGATGTAGTGGCCACGCGCATGCTGATGGCGCATGGCTTTCTGAAAAGCATCTTCGAAGTGTTCGACCGCCATCGCTGTCCCGTGGACATGGTTTCGACATCAGAAGTGAGCGTTTCACTGACGGTCGATTCGACCGAAGCGATTCCCGCAATCGCCGCTGATCTCGAACAGCTCGCGGACGTGAAGTATGAGGGCCGTAAGGCGATAGTCTGCTTGGTGGGGGAGAACATCCGCGGCACCCGTGGCATCGCCGCAAAAGTGTTCGGCGCGCTCCCGGAGACGAACGTGCGCATGATCTCCCAGGGAGCTTCAGAGATCAACATCAGCTTCGTGATCGAGGAAGACGATGTGGACGAGACCGTGCGAACACTACACAAGGTATTCTTCGCCGATCCCGATCCGGCGATCTTCGCTTGAAGCCGATTTCACCACGGAGACACGGGGGCACGGAGAAAAGAACCGGGGCGTAACCACAAAGGGCACAAGGACGAAGGAAGAGGATTGCAAATCAGGCTCGAATCTCTTTTGGTTTTTCCTTCGTGCACCTTCGTGTCCTTCGTGGTTTCACACTGGGTGTTGTTTTTTGTGCCTCCACGTGAAATAGAGTTCGAATGAACCTCCTACTGCTGGGCCACGGCAAAACCGGATCGCTTGTAGCTGAAGTCGCGCGACAGCGTGGACACGATCTGCAAGTGCTCTCGTCACGCGACAACGAACACGCTAGTGCGCTCACTCCGGAGCGTCTCCGCGATGTCGATGTCGTGATCGACTTCACCAACCCTGACGCAGTATTGGAGAACATGCAGGCCTGCATTCGCATCAAGAAGGCAATGGTTGTCGGGACAACAGGGTGGTATCAGCATCTGGAGGAGATCGAGCGGCAGGTCCTGGATGCACGCGCAGCGCTACTCTACGGATCAAATTTTTCTATCGGCGTGAACGTCTTCTTCGAAATCGCCGCAGCTGCTGCGCAGGGTGTGGGCCACGGCTACTCGCCACGCATCGTCGAACGCCATCACACGGAGAAGAAGGACGCTCCGTCGGGAACGGCAGTCTCCATTCAGCGCATCGTTGCCGAAGTGGGAAAAGTTAAGCCGGAGATTACCTCTGTGCGCGAAGGAGACACAATTGGCGCACACGTGCTCCTGCTTGATGGTCCCGATGACACCATGATGCTCGTGCATGACGCCAAGAACCGCCGCGGCTTTGCCGAAGGAGCGGTGCGAGCCGCTGAGTGGCTAAAGGGGAAGAGCGGCTTCTACGAATTTCGCAAAATCTTCCGCGAGCTTCCGAAGTAGAAACGGCGAACACGAAGGTCACGAAGGAAAACCCACGGTCACGAAG
>DATMPC010000077.1 GCA_035567895.1 Terriglobales bacterium
TGACCCGTTCGGGCCGAGATTGATAAGCGCGGCCGAGAAGCCGACCTGCTTCGGGGGAGTACCACCATCGGTCCAGCCCGCCGAATTGTAAGCGACTTCAGCGGTAACGATGGTGCGCATGGAACCAACAGCCGAAGCCTCGTTGGCCGCAATCTTGGCGCGCAGCAGGTTAGGAATTGCGATGGCCGCGATGATCAGAATGATCGCCACGACAATCAAAAGTTCGATCAGCGAGAAACCTTTTTGCCTCTTCATGGGCGCTCCTTAATTAGCTACGATTGTCGATCTTCAAAAGGCCCCTCGGCCCTTGCATTGACTTGGAGCAACCCTGCTGCCAGTTATCAACAGCTGCCAGTGTGGCTGTGGAAATCGTTTGTAAACAAATGTAAATACTGTAAAAATAGATTTCTGATCTGATTTAAACCATTTACTTCATTCCACTTAAGTGGCATCGATAGCGCTGTGACGCAAAGATTTGTGCCAAAAAATGGCATTTTTGCAGTCACAAACTGTCACTTGTTGGCGGCTCTCTCACGCCGGTCTATCCCTTTCGTTGTGCGAGAGCAATCCTAGGGGTCCCTCCAGCAAGCGGCGAGGTTGCGCTTGCTGGCGTAGCAATAGGGGCTTCCACCCGAATGGAGTAGCCGGACGGCGCGATCCGGCAGACGCTGGGTTTGCGTCTTCTGCTGCGATAGACGCTGTCCGGCCTTCGGCATAACACGCCTATCTATTTCGCGACATTGCCAGCATGAATTCTTCCGCGCGGCGTTGTACTTCGCCTTCGCTGAGCGTTTCTTTCACAGTAGCGAGCGCCCAGACGTGTCCCCAGGGATCGCCTACCCAGCCATAGCGATCACCGAAAAACATGTCGGTGGGCGGAAGCAGCGGAGTGCCTCCAAGTTGCACGGCATGGGCGAAGCTCTTGTCGACATCGTCGACGTACATCTCCAGCACAACGCTGGTGCCGCCCAGCGTCTCCGGCGAGCGAGGACCTTTTGGGTCGTGTCCGGGCATGTCGGTGAGTTGGAGATATGATTCTCCGATCTTGAATTGCGCGAAGATGCCGGGCATGCGCGGCATGGGCGCCTGATAAAGAATCTTCGCGCCGAATGCTTTCTGGTAGAAATCGAGCGCAGCGCGTCCGTCGCGCACCATGAGATAGGGAACTACCTGCCGGTTGTTTGGTCTTCCTCCCTGGATGGCCAAGTTATGTGTCCTTTCGCTGGTTAGTTTGCGTTAAACGCCAGACGTGTCCGGAAGGATCTCTGACGTCGCGGAACTGCGCGGCCCATGCGGCGATCTGCTCGAGCGGCTCGGGAGCGAGCCGGTAATAGCGGTGGCGGCCGGAGCGGCGCGCGGCGATCAGTCCGCTGCGCCTCAGCACCGCCAGATGCTTGGAGAGCGACGGCTGCGTTATGCGAAAAGGTTCGCAGAGCTCAAGCACCGTAAGCTCACGCTGGTGCAGCCGCTCGAGGATGCTTCTGCGCGTTGAGTCGGCCACTGCCCGAAAGATCCGATCCTGCCGATGGCGCCGCATGGCACAGAAGAATACATAGCCAAATGGCTATGTGTCAAGTAGGGGAAATCTGAGGCTGCAGTGAACTTCTGCAGTCGTCAAGTAACGCAGGCACCGCCCGCGACCTCAGGTGGTTCTGCTATTCATTTCGGAGCGCGATCATGGGATCTACATGCGAGGAGCGCCAGGCTGGTAGAGCTGCTGCGAGAACGATGATTGGCAGCACAAGTATGACTACTCCGAGATAAGTGACAACGTCTGTGCTCTTGAGTCCAAAGAGCATGGAGTGGAGAAGCCTTCCTGCTGTCAGTGAGAGCAGCACACCGGCAATCGTGCCTGTTATTCCCATCTTGGCTGCGTCGCCGAGCACCAGGCCGACAATGCTGCTGGGCTGTGCGCCGAGCGCGGAGCGCAGGCCAAATTCCGAGGTACGGCGCGTTGTAACGTAGCTCATCACCGCGTACATCCCGGAGATGGCCAACAGCAAAGCCAATCCGGCGAAACTGCCGGCTAATGTGCTGCGGAACCGTTGTGCGCTGACGGAGTCGTTCACCAGCTCGATCATGGTCGTGAACTTCGTCGCGACCTGTGGGTTCATCTCCCGAATTGTTTTCTGCACTGCTGGGGCGAGCGTGTCAGGATTTCCAGTAGTACGAACCACGAGTTCCACCTCGGCGGCGCGCTCAGGATGCTGGCGCAGCGGTACATAGAGCGCTGGGCCCGGTTGCGAAGCGGGGGAGTCCTGGCGGACGTCGCTGACTACACCAACGATGGTCATACCTTTCATCGACACGTAGTCGAAGCCGCAGATCACACGATGTCCCAAGGGATCCTCATTTGGAAAAACCTGGCGCGCAAGAGATTCGCTGATCACGGCGACCAGAGGTCGATCGCTAGTGTCGCGGTCGTTGAAGTCGCGTCCACGCAGGAGCCTCATGCTAATGGCCGAGAAGTACCCGGGACTTGCGGCACTAAAGTCCGCGTGCGGCAGCGTACGAGAGTCGCCGGTCGTGAATGAGTGTCGACCTTCGACTGCAAGGTAGCCGTTCGAGCCGTATTCGCCGGCCGGAAGGCCGTATGCGAGCGCAGCGCTGCTTACGGACGGAAGGTGGCGAAGGCGGCCGACCAACTGGTCGAAAAATCGTCCTGCCTGCTCCTGCTCCGCCGTAGTATGGGCAGGCATATTCGCGTACGCGACGAGAATGCCTTCGGTGCGGAAGCCCAGATCGGCACTATGTAAGGCGAGCAATGTGCGAAAGAGTAGCCCCGCGCCGATGGCGAGCACGAGAGACACGGCGACCTGGCCGACGACCAGTCCGCTGCGTAACCGTGACGAGCCGCCACCGAGAAGTCCACGGGTGCCACCTTGCTTCAAGGCATCCTGCAGATCGATCCGAGTTGCCTGCCAGGCTGGAGCGATTCCGAAAACGATACTCGTAACTAAGGCAGCCGCGAGTGCGAAAACCAGAACACGCCAATCCAGAGTGATACCGGCTAACAGTGTTCCCGGCATAAAACGTGTGCCTAAGGCAAGAAGCGTTTTGGTGGCGATTACTGACAAAGCGATGCCGAGCACGGCTGCCAAAGTGGCCAGCACGGCGCTCTCCGCCAGCAACTGTCCAACGAGGTTGCCGCGACTGGCCCCGAGGGCGCTGCGAACGGCCAATTCACGCGAGCGGGCAGTCGCGCGTGCGAGCATGAGGTTGGCTACGTTTGCGCACGCCGTGAGTAATACCAGCCCAACGGCACCCATCAGGATGAGGAGCGTTGAGCGCACTGGCGCAGAGAGTTGGTCCTGTAGCGGTGTGACCGTAAATGTCTTGTTACCGTTGTCCCGAGGAAATGCTGTCGCAAGCCGTGTTGCCAGCGCCTGCAGTTGTGCGTTGGCTGTGGATGTTGTTACTCCGGTCCTCAGCTTTGCTACGACGTGATAGTTATAGCCATTCCGGTTTCCGCGGTTCTCTGGAATCGGTGACATTGCCACCCATACCTGTCCCTTATCGGGAAACTCGAACATCGCCGGCAAAACGCCGGCGATCTCGTAGACTTTACCTCCGACAGCAATGGCTTGTCCGATCGCCGCGGATGCCGATCCGAAGTTGCGCTGCGCGAAGGCGAGACCCACGACTGCGGAACGGTCCGCATCCTCAGGAGTGAAGAGTCTGCCCGTCTGTGGAGCGATCGAGAAGACGCGAAAGAAGTTCGTATCCACAAAAGCAGCCTGAACAAATTCAGCGCTCTTCGCTAGCTGCACGCCTGTCTCCCAGTTCTGACAAAAACTGAAAGCCTCAAAGATATTCATCGCGCGCAGATCTTCCAGATCGCCACTGGTCGTGCGCCAGATGGAGCGGCCCTCGTCGGTAAATCTTGTGTTAACGGCGACGATGCGCTCAACGTCCGGGTAGCGGAGAGATTTCAGCACGACGCCATCGAGCACGCTGAACATCGCGGTGGTAGCGCCGATCCCGAGGCCGAGTGTGACGATGGCGACGGCGGCAAATCCGGGATTCAATCGCAGCATGCGTGCGGCGTAGCGAATTTGGTTGGTCAGTGGCATGGCAGCTCCAGACGAAGGATAGACGAGGAGCGAGACGATTTGTCAGCGTAATGGAGCATTGCCCGGCCGAGGGCGAGCGGAACCACGTTTCCTTGATCGACCCCAAAATAAGAAAGGGTCGAGAGCGGTTACTCTCGACCCTTGGTTGGTGGTTCGCGCTTGACCGTGTTGATGTCAATCCGCGTCGTTGATCTATATAGGATCAACGCACCAAAACTATTGCTTCGCTTGTTCGTTGCTTGGCTCCAGCACGTCGTACAGCGGCTGTGCAGGCCATGCCTGTGCACCTTGATTCGAGACTGTCGCCGCCAGCACTCGAATGTTCGCGTTGCGCGGCAACGTTAAAGTCTTCGCACCTGCAGGGACGTCGATCGGGTAGACGAAGAGATATGAATAGGCGTAGGCCTCGTCGATCGCGCCCGCGGTGTGACGGTGCGAGGCGAACCATCCGATATCCGCGCGCTTGATGTAGCCCGGCAGCATGCCGACCATCTCGGCGTACGGGTTGATGAACTTGCCTGTCCGCGGATCGGGAGCGTCGCCCTGGCGAGTAGAGCTGGCTACTTCTTCGCTCTTCCAAATTCGCGTGTCCCACTGGCCGACAAACCCAGTCCAATTCTGAATGTTTATCTCCGTCGAGTGGTCGCCGACCTTGAATGGAGCTTTGTGATCTCCGTTGACGGCGGCTGTCAGTAAGTACAGGCGCTTGTAGTTTCCGGCAGGCAGGTCGATAGTTTGTCCGTGCGCTGTGACTGCGTTGAACTTGTCTTTGGGCCCCAGGGTGAAGCTTAGGCCGGCGTAGTCGATCTTCGCAGGCAGCATTTCCGCGGGCAGAGCTCTGCCTTGCGGAAGCGTGGGACGGTCGTAGAGGCAGTCAAAGCAGCCGTCTGCCGGCCGGTTGTGGCTGGTAGCAACAGCGGTGTCATACGGCAGCTTCACTGCCGCGAATGCGGGTGCGGATGCCTTCTTCGGCGCTGGGCCGAGTCTGAGAGCGAAGCTGCGCGGCTGGTTCGCTGTGAATGACGTCACAAGCTCACCGCCCTGGACTGTAGCTGCGCCGTGTGGCTGTTCCTGGCCATTAATTTCCCTGGCGGCTAGTACCGGCGACGCGAAGGCTACGTGAACGTCCTCGGCGGGCTTGCCATCCATCTCGACCATCCGGAGGACGATTTCGTCGTTCAGTTCGGCCTTCTTGAGCGCCAGGACACGGACGCGCGAATTGTTTAAACGAACCAGCGAGAATTGTTTGCCTAGCGCTCCAGGATGCTTCGTGGCTTCAAATGCGACCAGCGGATCGTTCAGGCGATAGGCTTGCCAATCGGTCTGACCGGCGCGCCAATCGTTTGCGTGACCGGCAAGGCCGAAGATGATGTCATGGTGACCGATGTCCTGCGTGCCTTGATCGTGATATCCGCCACGAGTTCCGGGCGTCCTGATAAGCGTCAGCCGTAAAGTCTTGTCGTTCGGTTTGTCGGAGGCGTTCTTGCAATCGGTGAGCAGAGTGGCACCGTATCCGCCGCCCTGATCAGTGAGGTCGATCCACTGATGAGAAGCGACCTCGAACTGCCGCTCTTCCTCGTTGGGACGCTGAATCGTGCCGATGTCCCAGTTGTAGGTCGCGAGATTGTTGCCGGCGGTTAGCGGAAAGGTCGCCTTGAGGTTGGCTTCCTTGGTCTTCCAATCGATTAAGTTGGCGAACTCGATGCGATTGCCTGCATCGCCTGCGGGCAGGCGGACTGTCTGCACGAACTTTGAGCCTTCCGTCTCGCGCTCAATTTGCACGGCCACGCGCGCAGGACCGTTCTCAACGACCGTGACCTTGGGCGAGCCGCTCACGTAGGAGCGGGGAGGGCGCTGCTCGTCGGCAAAGTCCATGTTCCATGCCGGCCAGTGCTCAGGGTTGTCGGTAGAGATCGCCAGGCGAATCGGAGACGACAGCAGTTCGTTGTTGAGTTTCTTGTCGAAGATGCTAGAGACGTCGCCGTTCTGATCGAGCTTCAGGCTGTAACGTGCATTCTCGAGCGACGACTCCGAAGCTTTGAGTTCGGAGCTTGCAGCGGCAGCGTCGGCGGGCTGTACGTCATACACGGCATAGCCGACGGAAGGAGTTTTTGCCAGGAAGATGACCTTCGTTGCTCCATCTTTTTCGCCGGCGAGTTGTGCGGGGACTTCTTTGCCATCCGGACCAGTTACGCGAACCCCTCGCGGAGTTCCGTTTTGGAAATGAACACGGGCTTCTACGACGTCTTCGCGCGCGATGTTCAGAGGGTTGTAAACGACGATTGGGGTTCCCTGCGCTTGCGTATCGAGAGCAGAAGATACTGCATCGGTGGCGCTCGAGAGGACACTGGCAAACTGATTCATGGCCACGATGTCGTCGTTCCATGCGTACTCGAACGATGTTGGAGTGGCGGTGCCGGGAAGAATGTCGTGGAATTGTCCACCCATCACCAGCGTCCAGGCGTTGTTGAGCCGCTCGAGAGGATAGGGGTGTGCACCGAGCCACGAAGCCGCGAGCGAAGCTTTTTCTGCGGCGTCTGCCAGTAGTTCGTTCTTGCGCATCCAGCGCTTCTGGTAGGCCTCTGAGGTAATAGAGCCCGCAGAGTGATTGATCAGCTCGAGATCCCCTTTATAGCGAGGCATGCGGTCGGTCTTGCAGCACTTGAGGATGTCGTTGAACATGTCATCGGCCTTCGACCAGACGACGCGGATCGGGCCGTCCCCGACCTGCACAGGTGCGGCGTGAGACTCGGCTAATTCCTGCTCCGCTTCCCACGACGATCCTGGTTTCGGTGGCCCAGGAATCGTCGCCTTGGATTTCGTCACTATCGCTTCCATCAACTTCACCGAAGCCTCATTCGGCGCGCCGCCAATGTCTCCCGTGCCGACGTAGTGATAGTCAGTCTTGATTCCGGTTAAATCGCCGTTGATCTGGATACGCTTCACCCAGTCTTCGCGCGCAACGCGGCGACGGCGCTCATTCTCCCTCGGGGTCAGATTCGGATCATCTGGGGGAGGAGGGGGAGGGGTCTTGCTGATGTCATACATCACCTGGCTTCCATACGTCAGAGGGTTTAGCGCCGCGAGCACTGTGCTGCCATCGGTGCCCTCCCACACGCCTACGTTGAACGGAATGCCATCCGGAGTTTTTTCCGGGGAGTTGGGGCCGCCAACGTGAGGCGCCGGCTGCCAATCGGACGAGAGCTTCTGCGTGGAGAAGCCAACGATTCCCGAATGATGCAAAATGCTGGGCAAGGAAGCCGGGAAGCCAAAGCAATCCGGCAGCATGTATTCCTTGCTAGCCGTGCCGAACTCGCGCCGGAAGAAATTATTTCCGTAGAGGATTTGGCGAATGATCGATTCCGCATTCGGCGAATTTACGTCGCCCTCCTCCATCGAGGAGCCGGCGGGAAACCAGCGACCAGCGGCCACATACTGCTTCAGCCGCTCGAAGTCGGCAGGGAAGTACTCCTTCATCATTCGGTAGCGATTAGCTCCCGTGAAGTTGAAGATGTAGTGCGGATACTTGTCGAACAGCGCGAAATTGTTGCGCAGCGTCTTGCTGAGATACTCCTGGATTGTCTGCGGGTACTCCCATCGCCACTGTGTGTCGAGGTGGGCATAGCCCACCGCGTAGAGTGTGGGTTGTTTACTCAGGTCAGAAGAAGTGGCCGCCAGGGGCGGTTTCTTCAGCGTGGGCGGAACTTTCTCCTCGGTTTGTGCTGCCAACACGCACGACAGGCTCATGCACAGGCACAACAACAGCAACCGCTTTAGTGTTGCTTGCATTCTGTAGCTCTCCATAGTGAAAACAGTACCGGCGGCGGCAGCCGCTGGGTCTTGCAGAACAGCACCGCCAACACTGTTGGCGGTCGAGGCCATTCCCGAGCCTAGTCAATCGAAGCGCACTCACGAACCCAGCGGCTACCGCCGCCGGTTCTGACTTCACAGCGGAATCTCAAGCTCCTGAGACAAGTAAGACAGAATACTTCCTGAGTCGTTCAACTTCATCAGGTGATCACGAAACTCTTCATTCATAAGTTTGCGTGCCAGCTTGGCAAGCATTTTCATGTGGCTGTTATTCGCATCGGACTCGTGAACCGCGAGCAACACCACCATCTGTACCGGCTTGCCATCCAGCGAATTCCACTCAATCGGGCGCTGCAGCTTCAAAACCGCAATTGAGTTGGCCGTGATCAGATCACTCCGGCAATGCGGAATCGCGAAGCCGTGGCCCAGTCCTGTGGAGTAGGCGGCTTCGCGAGCCCAGACTACTTCCTCCAGACGATCTGGATTTTCAGTTCGTCCAGCGATGAAGAGAGAATCAATCAGCTCGCGAATCGCTTCCTCTTTGCTCTCGCTGTCACTGCCTACGATGACGAGGTTCGGATCGAGGAGTGATTGAGAACTCTCGCTGGGATGATCCTCCGCCAAGAGCTTGTTTACCTGTTCCGCTTGCGTGCACGCCGTGATTCTCGATAGAAGGTCTTCGCAGTTCTTTGCGTAGAGTTGAGAAACCCGCTCCTTAAGGGCAGGAACCTGCGAAGCCGAAGCGCTGATTTCGTCTAAACCGAGTCCGATAAGAATCGGGAGATTGCGAACGTCGCCGGCCATCTCTCCGCACATACCGATCCATTTGCCGTTGGCATGAACGCCATCGACGATATGCTTCAGGAACCGCACGAAGCTGGGATGACGCACACTGGAGAGAGCTGCCACCTTGGCGTTGTCGCGGTCGACCGCGAGGAAGTACTGATTCAGATCGTTGGTCCCTATGCTGAAGAAGTCGACCTCGGCGCAAAGTTGATCCAGGATAAAGGCCACGGAGGGCACTTCGATCATGATGCCGACTGGCATCGCCGGATCGAAGGTGATGTTTTGATTTCTCAACTCATCCTGCGATTGCGCCACTTGGCCTTTGAGCCAGATGACCTCCTCGATGGTGGAGACCATGGGCGCCATAATTTGAAGCTTCCCGAATGCGGAAGCACGCAGGACGGCCCGCAATTGCGTGCGGAAGAGTTCGCGATGCTCCGCATAGATCCGCATGCCGCGATAGCCCAGGAATGGGTTGGATTCAGCCGGCAAGTTCAGATGGGGAACAGGCTTGTCTCCGCCAATGTCGATAGTGCGGATAATTACTGGCCGTTGCCCTGCAGCTTGTGCCGCTTGTTTGTAGATTGCAAACTGTTCTTCCTCAGACGGAGCACGGTCGTGTCCGATGAACAGCATCTCGGTTCGGAATAGTCCGATTCCTTCTGCGCCGTTAGCGCAGGCAGCAGCGACTTCTTCAGCAGACGACACATTTGCCGCGACTTCCAGCCGCAGTCCGTCGACAGTCACGGCCGGCCGGAATTTGTTGCGGGTCAGGGTTTCATTGCGCTTCTGTTGAGCCTGATACTCGCGATCGTAAAAGCGTTTGACCGCTGCGGTACCGTTTGGAACGACGAGTCCACGATTGGCGTCGACTACAAGTTCACGCTCGCCGGAAAAGAGAACTGGGGCGTCCTTTACCCCGACCACCGTTGGGATTCCCAGGGAGCGTGCCAGAATCACGGCGTGGGAGGTTCTACCGGCATATTCGAGGACTAGACCCTCCAGCCACTTTCGCTCCATTCCGAGGAGTTGTTGCGGAGCAATTGTCTCGGCCACGAGGACGCTTGGTTCCTTGAGCTCCACGGCCGCGGCAGTGAACCTTGAGCCGTAGACTTCTTCGAGGAGCCGGTAGCATATCTCCTGGATATCCACCGCGCGATCCCGGATGTAGCTGCTCTCTGATTTCTGCAGTATCGACATGAAGAATTGCGCACTCTCCGCCAGGGCCTGGCCGGCAGACCGCCCTTGCACGATCAGCTCGGCGATCTTGTCGGAGAGCGATACGTCTTCAACGATCGCAAGGTGGGCTTTGAGCACTCCCGCTTCGGCAGGCGAGACGGAGCGGGCAAGCATGACCTTGATTCGCTCACGGACCGTTGCCATTGCGCGCTCAATTCGCCGCTCTTCTTTCTTGAAATCCTCAGCTCTTTCCGATCCAAGATCCGGCGGTAGAGTCATTCCGCCAACAACCACCGAGGCTCCCTTTCCGATTCCGGGACTTACTCCGGTGCCAAAATGGCAGCGAATGCCGGCGGCCAAAAGTGCGCGTGGCAGCGGGCCGATTCTGCGTTCAGAGCCGGATTCCACCAGAGGTTCGTCACTCTTCGGCAAATCGCGAGTGATGTAGCCAAGCAGAGCAGCGCCGGCCGAAGCCTCGTCTGCGCCAGCAACTCTGATGGAGCATTCGTCGCCGCTCCTGATGTCAGCCGAGATGATGGCCAGCGTACTCTTGAGATTGGCGGCGATCCCAGTGCGGAGGTTGGTGAGCGAAACGTCGGAAGCAAAATCGCTGGCAAACTCGGCAAGTTGGCTCGCAGGGCGGGCATGGAGTCCGTTTGGCAACGGGCATACGAACTTGAACTCCACCGGATTGCAAACCTCTGGCGACATACCGCTAGCCCTGGATTCTCTTGAATACCGATATGGGATTCTTGATCGCTTCCTGCACCGGAACCTGAACCACTCGCAGGTTGTCGAAGCGTTCGCGCTTTTCGATCTCGATATCCACTGCAAAAATGGCAACTTCGGCCTGGCGAATTTCGCTTTCCTTTAATTCATTTTCAATTCCCATAGCGCCCTGGGTTTCTACTTTGATCTGGTGCCCTAATGCCTTCGCCGTTTTTTCCAACTGCTCCGC
>DATMPC010000078.1 GCA_035567895.1 Terriglobales bacterium
CTTCGCGGTAAACGTAAAGGGTACCTTCCTAACCTGTCAGCTCGCCGCTTCGCGTCTGAAGAGCAACGGCGTGATCATAAACTTCTCGTCTTCCACCACGGCCCTTGCGCTGCCCACCTACGCTACGTATGTGGCTACGAAGGGCGCGGTGGAGCAAATGAGCCACGTCTTCGCGAAAGAGATGGGTTTCAGAGGCATCCGTGTAAATGTTGTGTCACCGGGTCCGGTGATGACAGATCTCTTTACGACAGGAAAGACCGCGGACGACATCAAACGTATGGCGAGTCTCTCGGCCTTCAACCGTATTGGCGAGCCGGCCGATATCTCCAATGCCGTGACGTGGCTCGCGTCGGATGAGGCGGCATGGATCTCTGGGCAAAACATCCGAGTAAACGGAGCTCTGATTTAGGTGGTTTCATCGTGAACAGCTCGGTAGCACACCGTTTCGCGCACCCGGTCGCTAGCGTGGCGATTGTTGGAGCCGGATTGGTCGGTACCACGACGGCGCACGCGTTGCTCGTCTCTGGTACCGCCTCCGAAATCGTCCTTGTCGGGCGGGACCGGAAGAGAGTTGAGGGTCACGTAAACGACCTACGTGACGCGGCTCTGTATTCTCGTCCTACGCGCATCGTCGCGGGCGACTACTCGGATTGCGCCGCCGCGGACGTAATCATCATCACTGTCGGGGCTTCTCAAAGGCCGCACTCGAGGTTGAATGACCTCAGAGAAAGCGGGGCAATTCTGAAGGAAGTCATCCGAGAAGTTGCGCGCCAGGAACCCAAGGGTGTTCTGTTGATCGCATCCAACCCGGTCGACGTACTGACGCATGCGGCATGGAAGTGGTCCG
The DNA here is from genome assembly GCA_035567895.1 of Terriglobales bacterium. Taxonomy (NCBI): domain Bacteria; kingdom Pseudomonadati; phylum Acidobacteriota; class Terriglobia; order Terriglobales; species Terriglobales bacterium. The sequence continues at coordinate 848 of DATMPC010000078.1, forward strand.
GGCTGCCTGTAAGTCGCGTCATTGGATCAGGAACGAGTCTTGATACGTTGCGCTTTCGACGACGGATCGCGGAACACTACGGAGTGGCTGCCGACAACGTGCACGCGTACATCCTCGGCGAACACGGAGACAGCCAAGTCGCCTTGTTGTCTTCGGCGCGGATCGCGGGCACGTCGTTGGAGGAATTTTGCCGCGAGCGACGGCTACCATGCGACGACTCCGCTCTACGGGTCATCGCTAACGAGACGCGAAATGGCGGTCTCCAGATCATTCAAAGCAAAGGCGCCACGCAGTACGGAATCAGCGCGGTGCTGACTCGCATAGTGAGCGCGATTTTGCGTGACGAGCACGCGGTTCTCACTGTGTCCAATTTAGCGCCGGCGCAAATGAATGTCGGGGAAGTGTTTCTATCGCTGCCGGCGATCATTACCCGAGACGGCGTCGATCGAGTCCTGCCCGTTCAGTTGAACGACGAGGAAAGCGGAGCCCTAAAGAAATCCGCTCACATTCTCCGGCGGCACCTGCAAATGCTGGACCTTTCTTCCTGATTCGCAAGAGTGCATTCATGGTTTCGTTCGTTGCCCGGTGGGGCCACCAGATACTGCTGGCCGGCTTGGCCGTCGTCAATTTACTTTTGGTCTGGGAGCTCTGGTAGTGAAGCCCACGTTCATTTTATTCACCTGCTCCGAGACGGACGACTCGAATTGCCGGCTGAGGCTGAGAAGTTGTGACGTCCACGGAGCGCCGGATACAGCCATCATTTGGTGGGGGCATGACTGGGTTCGGGTGCATTGGGGGTAACAGAGCATTTTGCGGTCATCCCGGGCGACGAGTGGAGACTTAAGTAATCAAGCAGCCAACTTTAATGTAGCTTGCAATCCCACTCGGGAAGCCAACACCAACAACATGTCGGCGCTGAAATCCCGCCAAGCACCTTTCATCAGTGCTGATACACGGGGCTGAGTGATGCCGAGTTCCTTAGCGGCCTTACTTTGCGTCCAACCCCGCCCCTTGATGTGCTGGCGCAGGGCGGCCATAAGATCGGCACGCATAGCGAGAACCCGAGCTTCAACCGCTTCCGGACGTGTGGCCAAATAGCGCCGGCTCAGTTCGCCGATTGCAGTCCGAGATGTTGAACAAACGGATCAAAATCGCGATCGCTGTACAACAATGAGAGTTCCTTCTCGATGCAACTCGTCGCGATCAGCGTATCAATCGTCTTCCGAATCGTTATCCCTAGGGCCCTGAGTCTACGGAAGTTCCTGGCCGCTTGAAACGCGATATCTTCCACCGACGAGTGGGACCAGAGGGATCGAAGCCAACAGTTTCCGGGCTCGATTGAAATCGCGCTCGCTGACGAATCCTTGTAAGACCTCGGTCAATATCAAATCGCCGGTAAACACCTGTTCCACGCCAAGAAGAGTGTCCAGTTTGTCAGACTGCGGAGTGGCAACGCCGCGAAAGTAGTCGATCCAGACGCTGGTATCGACCAATATCATCAGTCCGTTCTCATTGCGTCCAAGTCACCCCGCCACGGAAGCTTGCCGCGAAACCGGCGGATCGCTTGCTGTTTGCGCAAGCGAACGATCGTGCGCAGCCCCAACTCGACCGCCTCTCGCTTAGTTTTCAATCCGGTGAGTCGAAGCGTTTCCTTCATCAACTTCTCATCAATGACGATATTGGTGCGCATAATGTGTACTCCGAGACGATTTCATACACAATATAGGGCTCCCACTGAGATAGGACAAAGATCGCGGTGGCCCGACCAGATACGCGTACTGGTCATGAAGCGTCGTCCGAGGACCTCCATCAACAGCCACCCATTCGTGGGGGCATGACCGGGGGCATCGGCGGATCAAGTCGATTTTATTAATCTATAAATCAATGATTTGCGACCTAGATGTGGTGGCTACACGGCCCACCAGATCCGCAGATTTCATCAGTGATATCAATGAATTCGAAGCTCCGGAAAATCCAAAGCTCGAATCGAATCTACGCTCATCCCTATCCCCGTGTCGTTTGCTCGAGTCGATCAACTGGGAAATCTATTGGGTTTCAACGCCAACAGGAATTCTTCGCACGGAATACACAGGACGCCATCCTGTAAGAGTCGGTCTTTGCCTCGGTAAAGCAAATAAAGTTGAGCCTTCGGATAGTCCTCGGCAAAGGATTTCAGCGCTCTGAGGTCCTCCGGCCGGACGCGTTGTGAATTCTTTACCTCGACGGCGTACAAGCCCGATTCTCCGTAAATGATAAAGTCGACCTCCACTCGCGCCCTGGTCTGCCAGTAATGTAGGTGATGTGTGCCGGCAGAATAGTCGCACCAAGCGCGCATATGCTGGGCTACTAGTCCTTCCAACGCCAGCCCGTTCAGCTCAGAAGGAGAGTCCAGGGGTCCTTGTGGGCGATTCGCTCGAAATACGCCGGTGTCGAAGAAAAAAAACTTTGGATGAGCGGCGAGCTCACGCTTGGCGCGCTTGGTGAACACCTCGATACGGAAGCCAAGCAACAAATCTTCGAGAATGTGCAGGTAGTTTTCCACTGTCTTGCGGTTGATATGTGAATCGCGGGCGATGTTCGCCAGATTCAAGACGGAGGCGTGTGAAAAGCTCATGGTTTCAAGGAACCGTGCAAAATCTCCGACGTTGCGAACAAACCCCTCCATTTGAACTTCTTCGCGCAGGTATAGACCGTTATAAGCTTTCAGAATCTCCTGTGGGTCGCTCGCCCCCCAAACGACCGGCAGCAATCCTTGGTTCAGTGCTGTTTGAAGGTCAAAGCGGTTGCCGAGCTCGCAGGCCATGTAAGGATGAAGATATTTTTCCGCGGCACGCCCACCGAGCAAATTGACTCCTTGGCGGCGAAGTTTGCGTGCGCTCGAGCCGGTCAATATGAACTGCTGTCCAGTTTTGCGTTCGATCAACAGGTGTACGGCATTCAAAAGTTCCGGCAGCTTTTGAATTTCATCGATGACGATCTGCTTTCTGTCGAGGTTGGCCATGACGTTTGCGACGAGTCTTTCGGGCCGGCTGGAGTATTCGCGCATAACGGCGCCATCCAGTAGGTCGATCCGCAGGGCATCAGCAAATTGTTTCATGCACCATGCGGTCTTGCCGGTCCCTCTGGGACCTAACAAGAAGAAATGATGTTTCGGAGGCGTGAATACCCGCGGAATGAAGACCATTATATTCAACTCAAAATGGCAACTGATTTGCTATATTGAGGCGCATAATGGCAACTGCAGTGCCATTATGCAACAGCCTTGTAGTCGTTCACCCATCGAAGTTTGTAAAGT
>DATMPC010000079.1 GCA_035567895.1 Terriglobales bacterium
TGCCGTTTGAAGTTTCGGATTGATCAGGCTTTAGCCGCTGCGGTTGTGTTTCTCGATGGAGTTAGCTATTTAGGTTTCGGGCAACCGATTTAAGATTTTCGGTCACGAAGCGGAGTCCACCGCAGCGGCTAAAGCCGGATCGATCATGGATTCCGTCTCGGCACGGCTGAAGCCGATGCCCCTCCCTAAATCGCTAGATTCCTAATTTGGACAAGCCTGCAGCATGCTGCGTCTCTACGAGAATGTCGAAAAAGACCCATGCCAATTAAGTACTGTCATCCTGAGGCCAGCCTTTGGCCGAAGGATCTCCCGGAATATTTCAGGTGTAATTGCTGCGTCCTGGCCCTTACACGAAAAATCATCGGCCGAAGAGCCAGGATGCGACAATCAAGTTTGAAGTATTTCGGGAGATCCTTCGGCCAAAGGCTGGCCTCAGGATGACAGTCTTGATGTCTGCCTCCACTGCCCAACAGCTAATTCGCGGTCGCGAAAACGGTGCAACCACGCGCTTTAGCGCGCGCAGCGCAGCCTCCTTCACGCTGTTCGCGTGTGCGTTGTTCATTGTGCTTGGAGTCGTCACCACGCTGCTCGGGCCCATTCTTCCTCTACTCTCATCACGCTGGCCAGTCACCACAGCTCAGTTGGGCTCGCTCTTCTTCTGGCAATTCATTCCTTCGACAATCGGCACACTGCTCAGCGGAGCCGCGTTTGCGAAGCGCAGCTTTCGGCTGGGCGTTGTACTTGGCGTGGCGCTATGCCTTCTGGGCGTATGCGGATTGATTTGGGCAGACTGGAATCTAGGCAGAGCTGCCGTCGCCTGCTACGGGGTCGGACTGGGCATTGCGTTACCGGCAATCAATCTCGCCGTCGCCGAGGCGAACCAAGCGCGCCGCGCTGCCGCTGTTTCCCTCGTTAACTTCGCATGGGGCCTCGGCGCAATCAGCGGGCCGCTCCTGCTCCGCCTGACTCATAGTCTTTCCGGCTTTCTTGCGGCGCTGAGTGTATTGGTGGCCCTGGGTCTGGCTGCTTCCGCGTTTTGGGAAATGCCCCCAAAGACGAATGCTGTCTCTCCCGACCAACCAACTACTCCCACACCGGGCTCTATCTGGATCCTCGCGCCATTAATCGCCATCTCGATGTTTCTGTTCTGTGGCGTAGAAAACGCGGTCGCAGGTTGGGCAACGACTTTGGCATTGCCCAGCTTCGCGGATGCATTTCGTGCCACCAACGCCAACGAGGCCTTCTGGGCGTTCTTTCTTACGGGCCGAGCGCTCGCACCATTTGCTCTGCGTCGCATGTCAGAGGGCAAGCTGCTCTTGGTGTCGATCATTACAGCAGCTGCTGGAGTGCTCGCCTTCTATTTGGCCGCACACGCTCCCACCATTCTCCTGGCGTGCGCGATCACCGGCCTGGGAGTCGGTCCAGGATTTCCGCTGCTGATCTCTCGCGTTTCGGAATTGATCGGCCCCGAACGTCCCGCATGCACTGTATGTTTTGCCTTCGCCGGCATCGGCGCTGCAACCCTGCCAAGCGCGATGGGCGTGATAGGAGAAAGAGTTGGCGATCCGCGCGCTGGACTGCTGCTGCCGCTGGCAGGGCTCGTGTTGTTGCTGCCCACGGCGAAGATGTTGAGCGCTTGGGGACGACAACAATTGTCTAATGGCTCACAGGTCTAAGACTGTCATCCTGAGGCCCTCAGTTGGCCGAAGACCTCCCGCGATGCTTCGAGCTTGAATGCCGCTGGTATGGCTTTTTCACTAGGAACCACTGCGAGTACCTTCAAAAACAAAATCGACCCTATGGCCAAAAAGCCAATCAGCTGCATATAAGTCCCCATTATTGCGGTAGATCCTTCGCCCAAAAGAGGGCTCAGGATGACAGTGTTAAGAAAATGGCAGTCGAATGAAATCTCTCTCAACCTCAATTAAAATCATCCCGCCGCAAACACATTCTTAAACAGGTGATCCATGCCCGAGCCCCAGGTCGCTCAGCAGCAAGACATCCAATCCATCCTTCGTGAGGCGCGCAAGTTCGATCCGCCGGCGGAGTTCAGCCAGCATGCTCGCATCAAGAGCATGGCCGAGTATCAGAAGATCTACGATGCCTCTGCTGCCGATCCGGAGAAGTTTTGGGCCGGAGTCGCCGGAGAGCTGCACTGGTTCCAGAAATGGAACAAGGTCCTGGAATGGGACCTGCCCTGGGCGAAGTGGTTTCTCGGCGGCAAGATCAATCTTTCTTATAACTGCCTTGATCGCCATGTCGCCGGCGCGCGTAAGAACAAAACGGCGATCATCTGGGAGGGCGAGCCTGGCGAGGTCCGCACGTTCACCTACGAGCAGTTGCTGCGTGAGGTCTCGAAGTGCGCCAATGCGCTCAAAGACATGGGCATCAAGGCCGGCGATCGCGTCGCAATCTACATGGGCATGACGCCGGAACTCGCGATCGCGCTCCTCGCCTGTGCCCGCATTGGGGCGGTGCACTCGGTGATCTTCGGGGGATTCTCCGCAAACGCTCTGGTCGATCGCATCAACGACGCGCAATGCGTCGCCGTCATCACGCAAGACACCGGCTATCGCCGCGGCAACGAGATCAAGCTCAAGGCCACGGTCGACGAGGCGCTGGCGTCCTGTCCTTCAGTGAAACATGTGCTGGTGTACCGGCGCACCGGATCGCAGGTTGACATGAAGAAGGGCCGCGACCACTGGTGGCATGAGGTTGTCGACAAGGCCTCTGAGCAGTGCCCCGCTGCGCCACTCGACTCCGAAGATCCACTCTTTATTCTTTACACCTCGGGCACTACAGGAAAGCCAAAAGGCATCGTTCACACCACCGGCGGATACTCCGTCGGCGTGTACTACACCACCAAAATGGTCTTCGACATTCGCGATGAGGACATCTACTGGTGTACCGCCGACATCGGCTGGGTCACCGGACATTCCTACATTGTCTATGGCCCGCTGCAGAACGGCGCGACCGTGCTGATGTACGAAGGCGCCCCTAACCATCCCGACTTCGACCGCTTCTGGCAGATGATCGACCGTCACAAGGTCAACATCTTCTACACCGCGCCGACCGCAATCCGCGCCTTCATCAAGTGGGGCAGCGAATATCCGAAGCGCCACAAGCTCGACAGCCTGCGACTGCTCGGAACCGTTGGTGAGCCGATCAATCCGGAAGCCTGGATGTGGTATCGCGAAATGATCGGCAAGAATCGCTGCCCGATCGTCGACACCTGGTGGCAGACCGAAACGGGAATGATCATGATCTCGCCGCTACCCGGCGCTGTGCCAACCAAGCCGGGATCGGCGACGCTGCCACTGCCGGGAGTCTTTCCCGATGTGGTAACGCGCGCGGGAGAGCCGGTGCCGAAAGGCTCTGGCGGGCTGCTGGTGTTGCGCAAGCCCTGGCCGGCGATGGCCCGCACCATCTTCAACGATCCTGACCGCTTCGTGAAGCAATACTGGTCCGACATTCCCGGCATGTACTTCACCGGCGACGGCGCCCGCAAAGACGAAGACGGCTACTACTGGATGATGGGCCGCGTCGACGACGTCATCAACGTCGCCGGACATCGTTTAGGCACAATGGAGATCGAGTCAGCACTGGTCGCCCATCCAAAAGTTGCCGAGGCCGCAGTAGTGGGCCGTCCCGACGATCTCAAGGGACAAGCAATTGCCGCATTCGTCACGCTGGAATCCGGCTATAAGCCAACACCGGACACGAAAGACGAACTGCGCAAGTGGGTAGTAAAAGAGATCGGAGCCCTCGCCCGCCCCGACGACATAAGATTCACCGACACCCTTCCCAAAACGAGAAGCGGCAAGATTATGCGACGCCTGTTACGCGAACTCGCCGGCACCGGTGACGTGAAGGGAGACGTAACCACGCTGGAGGATTTTTCTGTAATCGCGAAGTTACGAGCGGACGAAGAATAGAGGAGCCCGCCGCGGCGGGCTGCGTCTCTACCATGCTCTGTGCAATGCCTAGCGGTCTGGAAGGTAAAGAACTGTCAACCTGAGGCCCGCTGTTGGCCGAAGGATCTCCCGCGATGTTTCGAACTTGAATGGCGCCGGGGCGGCTCTTTTACGAGGACGCTACAATCCCGTTATCGTTGCAACAACAAAGCCTACTGTATGGCCGAAGTGCCGATCAACAGCATTTGAATCCCAATCATCACGGGAGATCCTTCGGCCAACATCGGCCTCAGGATGACAGCGTTTGGACGCATTGGGAGAAATTACGCGTCCCACGGATTCACCACCGAAACCGATAGATCTTCAAAATGACTCACGTTACGGGTTGCGAGCGAAGCCTGATGCGCCAGCGCGATTCCCGCGATGATCGTATCTCGCAGTTCTCCTGGTCGGCCTTTGCGCTGGCGAGATGCCATCAAGTCGGCTGCCTGCCTGGCGGCGGCAGCGTCGAAGGACGCAATCCGCTGTCCCATCTTGTCCAACAGGCTTTCGAAGGCATGCATCAACAGAGATCTCCGCTTTCCGGTTGCCATGATCTCCAACCCGAATCGCACTTCGAGAACTGTCAGCGACGTTGTCCAGATGGATGTTCGGGGCTGCCTGTCGAGCCATGCCACAACTTTCATATCGGGCTCTTGCCGCATTAGCGCGGAGAGCACATTCGTGTCGAGAATGATCATGGCTCAAACGAAGCCGGCTTGATTTGGTTACCTCGCAACTCTGCGATGTCAGAGTCCAATCCAGCTTTGGTGAACAAGCTGGAAATCTCGGAGCCGAGTCCACGGGCTGAGCCTTCATCATCCCTATTCACGGCATTGCGAAGGATCTCGCGAACCTCTTCCTCCATGCTTCGGCGGTTGCGCCTGGCTCGACGCTGGAGCCGTTCCTTGACGGCATTCTCGAGGTTGCGAACTACAAGCTGGCCCATACGCGACTCCATTTCTCGTATGATATCATGATATCATATTCGAGTATAGGCGAGGCACGATTCGCAGTACCGGCGGCGGTAGCCGCTGGGCACGTGCGAGCTAGACCATGATTCGATGGCACCTGGCAACCACACTGCCAGAACCCAGCGGCTACCGCCGCCGGTACTGCCACCGCCCGCCCCAACCCGTGAAGTCACCAAATCTTAACAATTGTCCAACCTGGTGGATTTGTTCTGTTCTGTACAATCCCCACCCATGACCTGGACCCAGACCTACGATCCATTCGGACATTGGTGGCTGTCCACGTTGTGCGCGGCGCTGCCGATCGTCGTGCTGTTCGTGCTGCTTGCTGGACTGCGTGTGCGTCCGCATCTGGCCGCGCTGGCGGGTGTGGCGACCGCAATTGTCGTCGCGACCACGGCATTTCACATGCCGGTATCGCTGGCTTCGGCGAGCTTCCTCTACGGCGTTTCGTTCGGAATGCTGAAAATTGTCTGGATCGTGGTTGCCGCCGTCTTCCTCTATGACGTCTCAGTAGAAGCCGGCAAATTTGAGATCATGCAGCGCTCGATCGCGCGCATCACTGACGATCAGCGTTTGCAGGTGCTTCTCGTTGCCTTCTGTTTCGGAGCGTTCATCGAGGGCTGCGCCGGATTCGGATCGCCAGTGGCGATCGCGGGCGCCTTTATGATCGGCCTGGGTTTCCGCCCGTTCCATGCTGCCGCGCTCAATCTGATCGCCAATACCGCGCCGGTTGCCTGGGGCGCGATTGGAACCCCGGTACACACGCTCGCTGCGGTCTGCGGGCTGCCTGAGGCGGACTTAAGCGCAATGATCGGGCGCATTCTTCCGATTACCGCCGTGATAGTTCCATTTTGGCTCGTGCGCGTCATGGTGGGGTGGGAGCTGACCTTCGAAGTACTCCCGGCAATCCTGGCTGTTGGCTTTTCGTTCGGCCTGACGCAATTCTTCTGGGCGAACCACATGGACAGCAATCTGGTGGATATCGCCAGTGGAGTTGTCTCGATGATCGTGCTGGTGGTCTTTCTGAAGTTTTGGAGACCGAAGCGCGTGTGGAGAGATGGACAGGTGACCACGGCCTCGGCCAAGTCCGTTCGTCGGATGTCCAAACAGGAAGAGGCCGTAATATCCCGTGACTCGGTCGTTGATCCGCCGCCGGAACCGGGCCCGTCTTCGACTGCCACGCGCAAAGATGTAGCGATGGCCTGGCTGCCATTCCTGATCCTGTCAGTCATCGTGCTGCTCTGGGGATTGCCGACCGTAAAAACTGCCATCAACCGTCACACAACGCCCGCATTTGAGCGCGGCGGCTGGGAGTTCCCGATTCTGCACAATCACATACTGCGGGCGGCTCCGGTGGTGGCAAAACCCACTCGGGAAGCTGCAAAGTTTGACTTCAACTGGCTCTCAGCTACAGGCAGCGGATGTTTTCTCGCCGCAATCATCTCCGGTCTCATTCTGGGACTCGGCCCGCGGCGGCTGCTGCGCGTCTTCGGCCACACGCTCTATCGCATGCGTTTTGCCATACTCGCGATCTCGTTCATGCTCGGCCTCGGTTATGTCACGCGCTACTCCGGCCTCGATGCCGTTTTGGGACTCGCCTTCACTCGCTCAGGGAAGTTCTATCCATTCTTCGGCACCTTCCTCGGCTGGCTCGGAGTCGCGCTCACCGGCAGCGACACTTCTTCCAACGCACTCTTCGGCAGCCTGCAGCGCATCACTTCGCAGCAACTCGGCCTGGATCCGGTACTGATGTGCGCCGCCAACAGCGCCGGAGGCGTGATGGGCAAGATGGTGGACGCGCAGTCGATCTGCGTTGCTACCGCAGCAACCAATCAGCTTGGAAACGAAGGCCAGATATTCCGCTTCGTCGTGTGGCACTCGATCGCGCTCGGCGCCATCGTGGGATTGATCGTGCTGATGTACGCCTATGTGTTTCCACATGCAGTTCCGCACGGGCTGATTCTGGGGCACTAAAGAGCATTTTGTGGCACAGGCGCCCTCGCCTGTGTACCATGCACTGTTCACAGCCGAGGATGGCTGTGCCACGCAGCTTCCTGTCATGACTTCGTCTACACGCCTCGTCGTCGGACTCGGCGAAGCCCTTTGGGACATGCTTCCCACGGGCAAGCATCTCGGCGGCGCGCCGCTCAACTTCGCCTACATCGCCTCGCTTCTCGGTGAGCATGCGGTGATCGCCTCCCGAATCGGGAACGATTCTTTGGGTGCTGAAATCCAAGCCGAGCTCGCCGGACGCAATCTCGACACCAGCGGCATTCAAAGCGACCCAAAACTGCCTACGGGGACCGTCGACGTTCGCTTCCGCGGCGGCCAGCCGGAGTACGAAATCCGTCAGCCGGTAGCCTGGGACGCCCTCGAATGGACCCCAAAATGGCGCGAAATAGCCGCAAAATGTGACGCAGTTTGCTTCGGAAGCCTGGCTCAACGTGCCCCAAAATCGCGCCAAACGATCCAGAATTTCCTCGAGAACACGCGTCCAGAGTGCCTCCGAGTGTGCGATATCAACCTCAGAAGGCCGTTTTACGAGCGCGAAGTGATCGATTCAACGCTGCATCTGACCACAATTCTGAAGTTAAACGACCTGGAATTGCCGCAGATCGCGGCCATAGTGGGCCTCAAAGGGGCTACCACGCAGGCGCTAATGCGGGAATTACTCGACAGATTCGGCCTCAAAGTCGTGCTCGTGACCTGCGGAGAGCATGGCGCGACCGCGGCTAACGAAGAAAAAATCGCGTCACATCCGGGCTTTAAGGTGCGGGTACGCGACACGATCGGCGCCGGAGATGCCTTTACCGCGGCCGCAATTCACTGCATTTTGCGTGGAATTGATCTGGAAAAAACGCTCGCATTTGCCAACAAATGGGCGTCATGGGTGGCGTCGCAGGCGGGCGCAATGCCTCCCATAGGCGAGGAGGAGCGCCTCAAAATGCTTTCGGAAGAGGCAGTTTCTGCCTCTTAAGTGCCGCTTAACAGCCGCAAAGCGTGTGGAATAACGCTCACATCGATGGGCGTCTGGCACACCGGCTCGCCGTCGGCATATACCCAAGTGGGCGGATCGGTTTCGATTCGTAGCCGCTCGGCACGAAAAGAATTCACTTGCTTGAGCTCCAAATGACGCGTTCTAAGGAGTGCAATCGCGCTTGGAATGAGCTTTAAACGCCCCATTTGCCGCACTAGAACGCAATCTAGCGTGCCGTCATTGAGGTTTGCATTGGGCGCAATACGCAATCCGCCGCCGAATGAAGGCGTATTCGCGAAGCTAAGAAGGCAGGATTGCTGCGCGATTTCGCGTCCATCGGCGCAAATTCGCAGCTGCAATGATGGCGCTTGAAGCAATGCACGCGCCATCCCAAGCAAATAACCGCCATTTCCACGGATCCAACGCGGCATTTTATTGGCGAATTCTGCGGCGGTAGCGTCGAGTCCAACGCCGCCAACGCAGCAGAAAGGCGTGTCGTGACCGTACTTATTCGTGACGATTCCGACGTCTATTTCGCGCACCATTGCGCTTCCAGCGACGAAATTGCGTGCAAGATCAGTCGCAATTTGTGGCGACGAAATACTCAAGGCGCGCGCCAAATCGTTCCCGCTGCCGCGCGGAACGAGTAGAACCGGCAATTTAGCGCGCAAAAGCTGCGGTAGAAAGCGATGAATTGTTCCGTCGCCGCCGAACACAACGGCGAGATCGGCGAGGGATCGCGAATCAGTAATGTCCCAATGTTCAACCTGCAGTCCGGCGCTCTTGAGCAGATCCAAATCGCTGTCCTGCGCTGCAGGTCCGAGAATGGCGAGGGCTCGCATGCGGAAAGGACGATACTACGCAGCGTAAGTTAGCTCAGACATGAGACTTTTCCGGGCGAGGGCCGCCCGGCGCTCCGTTTTCCTTCGTGTCCTCCGTGTTCAAAATGCCTTTCCCGTAAAATGTAGAATTCCTTGGAGCCCTGATGATCTGCCTGACAGTTCATATCACCGTGAAGACTGGCCGCGAGCAGGAGACGGCCGATATGTTCCGTTCTTACGTCAAACTGGTGCAAACTGAGCCTGGATGCATGCGCTTTGACGTGCTCCAGTCGCGCAAAGAGCCGCGAAAATTCATGCTCTACGAGCTCTATCGCGACGACGCGGCGCTCGACGCGCATCGGCGCACGCCTCATTTTCTCGACTACACCCCAAAGATGCAGGACCTGACTGAGCAGCGCGAGTCGGAGCTCTTCACGCATATCGCATGACCTTCCCTCCCGTTGACGAGCAGCTCGCCTACCTTAAAAAGGGCGCCGTGGAGATCATTCGCGAACAGGAACTGCGAGAGCGCCTGGAAAAATCGGCTAAGAGCGGAAAACCCCTGAAGGTGAAAGCAGGGTTCGATCCTACTGCGCCCGACCTGCATCTCGGCCACACCGTTCTGATCCGCAAGCTCAAACACTTTCAGGACATGGGTCATACCGCTATCTTTTTGATTGGCGATTTCACTGGGCTGATCGGCGATCCCAGCGGGCGTTCGGCAACGCGGAAACCCCTCACACGCGAAGAGATCGATCGCAATGCGGAGACCTACAAGGAGCAGGTCTTTAAGATTCTCGATCCCCAAAAAACAGTCATCGATTTCAACAGTCGCTGGTTCTCGAAATTCAGCGCGATCGATTTCATCCGCTTGGCAGAGAAATACACGGTTTCGCAGCTGCTGGAGCGTGACGACTTTCACGATCGCTTTCAAAACGAGCAACCGATCGCGATGCACGAGCTGCTGTACCCTCTGGCGATGGGCTACGACTCGGTGGCTCTGGAAGCCGATGTGGAACTCGGCGGGACCGATCAGAAATTTAATCTGCTCACCGGCCGAGAGATGCAACGCCAGCATGGCCAGCCCACGCAGGTCGTGCTGACGATGCCGATTCTTGAAGGACTCGATGGCACGCAGAAGATGTCGAAGTCGCTAGGAAACGCGATCGGAATCAAAGAGCCGCCACTAGAGATGTACGGCAAGCTCATGTCGATCTCCGATGAGCTGATGTGGCGTTACTGCACGCTGCTAACCGATCTGCGCACATCAGAGATCGAGGGCCTAAAGTCGAAAGTGTCGTCAGGCGCACTGCATCCGATGCAGGCCAAGAAGGATTTGGCGCGCAGAATCGTCAAGGATTTTCATTCCGAGCAGGCAGCGCGGGATGCGGAGGAGAATTGGGCGAAGCAGTTTCAGAAACATCAGGTACCACAAGTTATGGAGACGGTGGAAATACCGCGAGAACAGGTTTTGCTACGGCAATCGGAAGACGACCCTTCGGCTCCATGGTTTCCGCTTTACGAGCGTTCTACATTGCCTCCTGGAACCCTCATCAGCATTCTCAAAATGGAAAAGCTTCTTATTTCGGCAGGATTGGTGTCATCCACCAGTGAAGCTGCAAGAAAACTCAAAGAGCGCGCGGTGCGAGTTAATGGCGAGACGATTGTGATCAGCCAGCTTGCCACTTGCCTTCCCGCAGAATTCAACTTGAATCTAGGTCGGCACTGGAAAAGAGTTCTAGTTCAATAGAGTGAGTTAAAAAACCAATGTGGCACAACCGCCCTCGGGCCTGGTGCCAAATCGGAATGTTAAGCTGCTAGCAAGTCAAAACCCACAGCCGAGGGTGACTGTGCCACAAAATCAACCGAGCAGTTTGGGTTGGCAGTTGGCACTGTCCCACTGTCCCAGCGCGTATAGGGTTTTGGGACAGTGGGACAGCTTCAATTTATCGTCTAAGTTGTTCAGGAACAGCAGCTTACCGTGCCCGTGACGCTTGGGACAGCAGGTCAAATTTGACGGCGTTGTCCCACTGAAAATTCAAGGGCAATTTCCATCACTCGTACCGCAAGCAGACAATCGGATCCAGGCGGGCAGCCATGCTCGCGGGGTAATAGCCGAAGATGACACCAACCGCGACGGAGATTACGAAACCGAGCGTTACCCAGAGATACGAGAGCGTTGCAGGAATCGAGGGCACGAGCGTGCGTACGGTAGTGGAGACACCGGCTCCGATCAGAATGCCCAGCGTGCCACCCACCAGCGTAAGTACCACTGCTTCGAGCAGAAATTGCAAGCGTACGTCGGCACGGCGCGCGCCGATGGCCTTGCGAACACCGATCTCCTGTGTGCGTTCGGTCACCGAGATCAGCATGATATTCATTACGCCGATGCCTCCTACGAGTAATCCAATCGAACTGATTACCGCGGTCAGAATCACGAGCGCGCCTGTAAGTTGATTCCACAGGTTGCTGAGAAAGTCGGGGGAACTCAGCTCAAAATCGTTTTCCTGCTTAGCCGGAACATGCCGCAGGCGGCGCATGGCCTGAACTACTTCATCTTTCGCCACGTCGACGCTCGCGTTTTTCGGAACCGTGAAGATCATCAGCAGTTCCTTGGCTTCCGGATATTCTTTGCGGAATTTGCTCAGCGGAATTACGGCGAAGATGTCTACTCCGGGACCTCCGAACAGGCCTGGATCATGTTCGAAGATGCCGATTACGTCGTAGACAGTTCCATTGAGACGGACGGTCTTGCCAATCGCATCCGAATTTGGGAAGAGCGATTCGGCAATGGAAGCTCCCAACACAACAACCGGCCGAGCATGTTCCTCATCGAAGTCGCTGATGAAGCGGCCGCGATCTATGCTGAACAGCGGGATCGCTTCCATGTACGGTGGCTCAGTGCCACGCACAATCACTTTCTCCACGCTGTGGTTTCCGCTGGTAATGGTATTGCTATCGCCAAAGAAAAAGCCGCGTGTGCCGACCGTAGTGACGATTTGCACGTCGGGTGCCGCCTGCTTGATGAACGGAGCATAGCTGTACTCAAGGTATTTTCGG
Organism: Terriglobales bacterium; assembly: GCA_035567895.1. Classification (NCBI taxonomy): domain Bacteria; kingdom Pseudomonadati; phylum Acidobacteriota; class Terriglobia; order Terriglobales; species Terriglobales bacterium. Next base: position 11,786 of record DATMPC010000079.1, read on the forward strand.
GTGCGAATGCGTTGGGGCCAGCGCGAAGGATCGCTGCCGGGAGGGAATCGAGAAATGAAATATGTACGCGAGCCCAGAGATTCCACACGCTCCTGCACAAACCTGTTGAGTCCCTGAATAATCGCCGCCATGGAAATCACCGAGGAAACGCCGATTACGATGCCGATGATTGTGAGCGCGGTGCGAGCCTTCGACGAGCGCAGCGTCTCGAGCGCCGCGAAGAAATTCTCGCGAACCTGGCTCGCAGTTAGAACAGCCATTAGTCAGACCTCAACGCGACGATCGGATCCAGTTGGGATGCGCGAAATGCTGGATAGATTCCGAAGAATAGTCCCACGATCGAACTCAGGACCACTCCCAATATTGCCACCCAGGTTTGTACCGAAGCAGGAAACGGAGTAAACGTCCGCAGCGTAAGCGCAACCAGAAAGCCGAGAGCGATTCCAGCGAATCCGCCGGCGATGCACTGCATAACGCTTTCTGTGATGAATTGCCGAAGGATGTCCCGCTTGGTGGCGCCGACGGCACGGCGCACGCCGATCTCGCGGCGGCGCAGCGTCACGCTCACGAGCATTACGTTCATGATGACGATTCCCCCGATGACCACCGAGATCGCCCCCACCATGATGAATACGGCAAAAAACGCGGAGCTGATGCTGCGCCACAATGACATGTAGCTCTCTTTGGTGCCGATAAAGAAGTCGTTGTCCGTCTTGCCGGTGAGGTGACGACGCGCACGCAGGATGAGTTGAGCCTGATCCTGCGCCTCCGTAAACGTAGCCTCCGTTGCTTTTACGTTGACGGTCAGGCTGGTATGTGGTCCTTGCATGTTGAGAAACACTCCGAGAGGGACGATCACAAGATTGTCTTGATCCTGCCCCAGAACGCTCCCAATCTTTTCCATCACGCCGATCACGGCTAGCTCGTTGTTGCCTATCCGAAGATTTTTGCCGACCGGATCTTCTCCGAGAAACAACTGCTGCACCAGCGTGTCTCCAATCAGGCAGACGTTGACTCTGCGTTCCGCTTCGGAAGGCGTGAAATAGCGGCCGTAATCGACAGCACGGGTGTCGATATCGATCATGTTCGCGGTCTGGCCGTAGAAGTTCACGTCCTGAGCTTCGCGGTTAAGATAGCGCGCCTGAATACGTCCCGTAGCGGTGGCGCTTGCTCCCACTTCCTTACACGCCGTGCACTTTTCAGCGACGGCTCTTACGTCGTCGAGCTCAATCTTCCGGTACTTGAGTGCCTTGATGATGATGTTGAAGTCGGTTACCGCGAACGGAGTACGCGCAATTTGAAAAACATTCGTACCCAGATTGGCGATCTTTTGTTCTACGTAGACATTCGCGCCTTGCACGATTGTCATTACCGTGATGAGCGTTGCTACGCCCATCGTGAGTCCGAGCATGGTTAGCGATGCCCGGAGCTTATGCTGCCTCAGCGCGGTTATGCACTGAGCCAAATTGTCGCGAATCGCGAGCATGAAGGAAGATAAGTTGAAACACTTTTATACGTCTGGTGGCAAGAAATAGTTCTGGAGGGATTATGGAGACGCACCGTGCTGCGTCTCTATTGGGTCTTCTGAGGCTCGGCGACCTTCACGCCCTTCGTGACATGCCCATTCTGATGGAGGATCATATGTGTTGTTTCACCTTTGTCGTTCTTGACGAATTCAATTTCTGCATCGACCACTTTGGGAAAAAACAGAGTTTCTGATTCCGGGAAGATTGGAATCCTGGACTGGCCCGTGGCTTGCGAGACCAGGTGGTCGCCTTCGAGCGTGATCACGAACTGAAAATTCGGCGCCAGCTCGTAGGTTCCTACATACGCGGCGAGAATGTTCGGGGAGACCGTGACCTCCTTGCGCTCGGATGCCAGGACCACTTTCTCTCCATGCGCGACCGATGCAAGCTTGGCTGCGATCGCGCTTGGAGCTCCGCCGTTCAAGTTGCCGAGCACTGCGACGACGAGCTTGTCATCGGGATAATAAGCGAGTTGAGTGTTAAAGCCTTCGATGCCTCCGCCATGCTCGATTACCTTGTGTCCTTTGTCGTCGCGCACGCCCAAGCCGAACGCGTAGTTGCTTTTGAACGCAGTGGTCATCTTCTGGACAGAGGACGCCGAGAGCAATTTACCGCCGAAGAGTCCTTGCTCCCAGCGCAGCAGGTCTTCGGTAGTGGAGTAAAGTGCGCCCGCGGAGAAGGGAATGCTCATGTCGATGTATCCGGCATGTTCCAATCCCTTCGGCTTCGCCGTGTATCCCTCGGCGCGATGAGGGATAATCGCCGAGTTGGAGTCATATCCGGAATCCTTCATTCCCAATGGATCGAAGATATTCTGCTGCACAAACTCGCTATATCCCTGGCCGCTGATCCTCTCGATCAGGTAGCCGAGCAGTACATATCCGGAATTGCTGTAATTCCATTTTTCGCCTGGCTGAAATTCGAGCGGCTTGTCGCGAAACCGCTCGACGAGCTTTTCCGGAGTTGTCTTCACGGCTTCAGTGGAAGCGTAATCGGGAAATCCCGTGAAGCTCGGGATTCCCGAAGTATGAGTAAGGAGATGGTAGATCGTGATCTTGTCCCAAGCGGCAGGCGCGTTCGGCAAGTATTTCTTGACCAAATCGTCGGTCTTCAACTTGCCGCGCTCTTCCAAGAGAAGGATGCAGGCCGCCGTGAACTGCTTCGTAATCGAGCCTAGGCGAAACTTCGTTGTAGGCGAATTGGGAACACCCCACTCAAAATTCGCAGATCCGTAGCCATGACTGAGCAGCACCTTGCCCTCGCGCGCCACAAGCACAGAGCCCATGAACTGCTTCGCAGAAACGTAGGATTGAACGACCTGTTCCATACGTGAGGTGGGGTCTTCCTGTGCAAAGCCCACGCCAAGGAGTAATGCCGCGACCGCGATACGCCGAATCATGTTGTCTCCCACGATTGGAATTAAGGCGCAGCAATTGTAAGAGGAGTCGTGCACTCCGGTGATCCCGTGATCGGATAAATTAAAAGCGCTTTCAGTAAGAGTCTGTCTGGGGAGGTTGGGGCATTCGAGCAAAAAGAGGAGAAGGATAGAGGCGCCCGTCGGTCAGACGCCTCTGCGGGGAAGTTACTGCAGTTTCTGTATGGTGTTTTTCACGCGTCCCTGAAGTTCCTGCGGGAGGGGTGCGTAGCTTAGCGTCTCCACCATCTTCTCGCCATCGTCGATCATCCAGTTCAGGAAGTCCTTGATGATCTTGCCCTTGTTGGCGTCTGACGGTTTAGTGGGGATTAGCAGCCATGTGAACGTTGCTATTGGATAGGCATCCTTGTTCGGGGAGTTGGTAATGGAAACGCGGTAATCGTCCGGAATCTTAACGCCGTTCGCTGCCGCACTGGTGTTCTGCAGATCGGCTTTTACGAAGCTGCCGGCGGCATTTTTTACCGAACCGAATGTGATCTTGTTCTGCAATGCGTAAATCAGTTCAACGTAGCCGATGGTGCCGTCGACTGCACGAATCGTACCGGCTACTCCTTCATTTCCTTTGCCGCCGATTCCGACAGGCCACTTTACGGATGTTCCCTTACCGGGACCGCCCTTCCACTCCGGGCTTACTTTCGAGAGATAGTCGGTGAAAACATACGTGGTGCCGCTGCCGTCGGAGCGATGAACCACGTTAATGTTCTGGTTAGGAAGCTTTATATCTTTGTTGAGGTTCTGAATTGCAGGATCGTTCCAGGTTGTGATCTTGCCGAGGAAGATGTTCGCAAGCACATCGGGAGTGAACTTCAATTCCTCTTTGACGCCGGGGATGTTGTACGCGGGAACTACCGATCCCATCACCGTCGGAACATGCTGAATCGGTACTTTTGAACTCTTGAGTTGTTCGTCGGACATCGGGCCGTCAGTAGCGCCGAAGTCCACTGTGCCTGCCGTGACCTGGCGAATGCCGCCGCCACTGCCAATCGGCTGATAATTGATCTCAACATCAGGGTGCTGCTTGTGGTACTCACTGAACCACTTCGAATAAATCGGGTTCGGGAAGGTCGCGCCTGCCCCATTTAAAGTCGTCTGCGCTGCCGCAGAACCGACCAGCAGCGCTGCCATTGCCAGGGTCCACTTAAGACCTCGAATCACGTTGCTCCTCCTATGGGTACTTGGTTTCATACTCCGAGCGGGGTGTTACAGGATGGTTACAGTGGGATAAATTTGCAGTAAATGGGCAGCTACTCGGAAGACTAATGCGTTGACTTGTACTGGTCCCATAGCCAGGCGAGATAGAGCTGTTCGACCGAGCCTTCGTGCCCAGCAGGAACATGGCGGATGGTGCGTCCACTCACGAAGTGGCACACCTCTTCAGCGATGTTCTTGGCGTGATCACCGGCACGTTCCAGGGCTTGCGACATCAGCAGAACGTGAATGCTGTCTGGTCCTGCACAACTGGCCTGGTCTTCCAGGTGCCGCATAAAAATCAGGTTGCGAATGCGATCTATCTCACGATCCGAACGCAGCACTCCGATGGCGCGACTCAGATCGCGTGCGCTGAATGCGTGCGAGACTTCTTTCAGCATGGATTCGAGATGCGAATTCATGTTTATCAGGTCGGAGATGTCTTGCATGTCGAGACGTGTGGCAACAACCCGGCAGCGGCTGACGAATGATGAGATCAGATCGCCAATCCTCTCGAGGTCGATCATGCATTTCATGCAGGCGAGCAATTCACGCACTTGGTCGGGCGAGCTCTGCGTCAACACGGTGGCAAACCGTTCGTCCATCTGCCGGTCGAGGCTGTCGAGTTCCTTCTCACAATCGAAAACCGCTTGAGTCAGCGTCGGAGAACTGACCGAATCGGCGGCATTCGAGGCCGCAGCGGTGGCAACTTCGAAGGCCCTAACCGTGAGGGCTATCAGGCTCGCTTGGGGTGAACTGATCGATTGTGGTTGCGGTTGAGCACCAAGACCGGCTGGATTTTTGGCGGCGGACGACATCGTTAGTAGCGCTATTAAAGCCGGATTGGATTAAATCCGCGTGAAGATGGCGTGAATTGGCGTTGAAATCAACGTACTCGCTAGCGTCCAGGTTGTTTGACCCGCCTGCCCGACGCGTGAAATATTCATCAATTCGTAACAATTGCGCTCTTCCCAATGTGAGGCATATGGTTCGCCTGGTTCCCCGCACGACAAGATTCTTCGAGATGTTCTCCGACATGGTGAACAATCTTACGGATGGCGCAAAGTTGCTGAGGGCAATCTTGCAGGACATGAAGGACGTTGAAGCGAGAGTCGAACAACTGAAGACGATTGAGCATCGGGGCGACGAAATGACGCATGAACTCCTAACGAAGCTTAATCAAACGTTCATTACGCCCTTCGATCGCGAAGACATCCACAAATTGACATCCTCGATCGATGATGTGCTGGACTTTGTGCACGCGGCCGGAGAACGCCTCGTTATGTACAAGATCACTGACTTCACGCCCTCTGCGCCGCAACTCGCGGACGTGATTGTGCGCCAATCGGAACAGCTCTGCCAAGCCGTGGCTCACCTGGAAAAGAAGAACAACGTGCTCCAGTACTGCGTTGAAATTAACCGCCTTGAGAACGAGGCGGATCGCATTTCACGCGCTGCTATAGCCCAATTATTCGAGACTGAGACAAATCCCATCACGCTGATCAAAAAGAAAGAGCTGTACGAAGTCCTGGAAACTGCCACCGACAAGGCTGAAGACGCGGCTAACGTGATCGAATCGGTAGTTGTGAAGAGCGCGTAACTCAATCCCCTGCAGTCCGGAGACTCTCCCAGTTGGCTACGACGACACTACTGGTAACGGTGACCGTCCTAATCGCGCTTTGCTTCGATTTCTTCAACGGCTTTCACGACGCTGCTAACAGCATTGCGACTGTGGTTTCCACTCGAGTACTCTCGCCTCGGCTCGCAGTGATATGGGCCGCGATCTTTAACTTCATCGCTGCGTTCATTTTTGGGATTGCGGTAGCTAAAACAATCGGCTCAGGCATGATTGACGTGCATCAGATCACGCAGTTTGTGGTTCTGAGTGGACTCATAGGCGCGATCGTGTGGGACATCCTTACCTGGTGGTGGGGCTTGCCTACATCTTCTTCACACGCACTGATTGGAGCCTATGCGGGAGCAGCAATCGCCCGTTCCGGGTTCGGGGTAATCGTTCCCCATGGATGGACCAAGACGCTCATCTTCATCGTTGTTGCTCCCATTATGGGACTTGTACTCGGGTGGCTGTTAATGACGATGATGTTCTGGATTTTTCGCAACTCGGCTCCGCAGAACGTGGACGGCTGGTTTCGGCGGCTGCAACTGGTCTCGGCAGCTCTTTACAGCCTGGGCCACGGTGGAAATGACGCGCAGAAGACGATGGGAATCGTCGCAGGCGCACTTTATTCGGCCGGCATCATGAGCCGACACGACTTCTCAACAACATGGGGACCCTTCCATTGGCCGATCATCCTCGCAGCAAATCTTGCCATGGGCCTCGGAACCTACTTTGGCGGGTGGCGCATCGTGCACACCATGGGATCCAAGATTACGAAACTAAAGCCAATTGGGGGTTTTTGCGCAGAGACTGCCGGCGCCATCACCCTATTCAGCACGGCAGCGGCTGGAATCCCTGTAAGCACAACTCACACCATTACCGGCGCGATTGTCGGAGTAGGCGCCACACAGCGGCTCTCAGCTGTGCGCTGGGGCGTAGCAGGAAGGATCGTATGGGCTTGGATCGTGACGATTCCGGCATCGGGAATCGTCGCAGCTGCGCTATTCTTGGTTATGCAGTGGTTCAATCCATCGGCTTAATCAATTTCTGAGGATCCAATTCCTTGAGGAATCTCCGAGCCGATCTCATTCGTTTCCGGTGAAAGCGCCGATTCCGCTCGGGGCAGAGTGAAGAAGAATCGCGATCCATGATGGAGTTCGCTTTCGACGCGCACAGTTCCACCATGTGCGATCACGATGTGCTTTACGATGGCAAGCCCCAAACCGGTTCCGCCGGACTCGCGTGATCTTGCCTTGTCTACGCGATAAAAACGTTGAAAGAGCCGCGGAAGATGTTCGGAAGCAATGCCCGGACCGGTGTCGCGCACAAAGAATTCGACATCGTTGTCACGCGGGTGCGCTCCGATAATAATCGGCGTCCCAGGCGGACAATACTTCACCGCGTTCGAGATCAAATTGGAGAATACCTGGTGGACAGCTTCTGGGTCAGCCTTCACGCTTGCATCCTCACGTAACTCAATCGATAGCTCGCTCCCTTGCAGGTGGGCCATCTCGGCGAAGTATTGCTGAGCCTCGCGGATGAGTTGCGATGCGGCGATCCCGCGCATCCGAAAACGCTGTTCGCCCGATTCTACGCGCGCGAGCGTTAGCAAATCTTCCGTAAGGCGGGACATTCGTGCTGCGTTCTTGCGAATAATTTCGAGAAATTCGCCAGTCGCATTGTCGCTCGTGTTCAGATCGAGCAAGGTTTCAGCGTATCCCTGAATCGATGTGAGTGGCGTGCGCAGCTCGTGCGACACGTTGGCGATAAAATCTCGTCGCGTTTTTTCCACGCGTTCTATTTCTGTAAGGTCGTGCAGGAGTACGACTGCACTCCCCGCAAGCATAGGTGCAACCGTGGCTTCGTACGTCCTGCCGGGGAGGACGTGTGCTCGCGTCGTGTGTATCTGGCGAATTTGGACTGTCTCTCTCACTGCCAAAAGCAGATCGGGTTCGCGAATCGTTTCAATCAATGGCGCGTGCAAGCGTACGCGGTTAGGCAACAAGCGATTCATGGCTCCATTTACCCATTCCACGCGTTCCTCGCGATTCACAGCGATCACGGGAGCCTGCATGCTGTTCAGCACCGCTTCCAATTGCTTTCGGCTGGATTCGAGCTCCCTAAAGCTTTGTTCCAGGCGCTCAGCTGTGATGTTCAGTGCCATGGCGACGCGCGCAATCTCGTCTGCGCTGTCAACCTGGATGCGAGCGGAAAGGTTGCCGGCAGCCACGCGTTCGGCAAAACTCACGATGCGCTGCAACCGGCGAGAGATTAAGACAGCAGCGGCAGCAGCAAGAACCACTGCTATGAACAGAGCCAGAAGCGAGCCGCGAATCAACGATCTCTGAATCGTTGAAGAGCTTTCCTTGATCGCAGATAGTGGATATGCGAGACGGACCGCGCCATTTTTGATAGGTGCTGCGGTGTAGAGGAAATCAATTCCCAGCGTCTTGCTCGTGCGACTAGCCTCTCCCTCGGTACCTTTCAGCGCAGCAACGAATTCGGGACGTTGCGCATGGTTTTCCATCGCATCGGGATTTGCTTCGGAGTCGGCCAGCACCTTGCCATTACGGTCAATGATCGTGGCCCGCGCATTCGTCGCGTCGCTCACCTGCTTGACAATGTCTTGCAGAGGATGCGAACTGTCGTTTTCAACGCGATAGGCGAATAACCGAGTCTCCTGTTGGAGCGACTTCTCGACTTCGGAAGTGAGTGATTGTGTCCATTCTCTGCGGATCTCAATGTTGAGGACGAACGTCCCTGCAAGAATCACGGCAAGGAATGCCCCAAGCAGTTTGAAGAAGACACTGCTTTTCACTTCGGCGCCTCGAAGCGATATCCCACTCCGCGGAGCGTGCGGAGAAAACGGGGATTTTCAGGGTCTTGTTCGATTTTCTCGCGAATCCGGCGCACATACACATCGACCGAACGCAAGGTCACGTAGCTGGTGTCGCGCCACACTGCGTCGAGCAATTGTTCGCGGGTGAATACTCGTCCAGGACGAGAAGCCAGGTATTCAAGCAGGCGAAACTCAGTTGCGGTCGTCGTAACCGCCTTGCCCTGGACCTCCACGCTCATTGCGCCAGAATCGATCTCCAGATCGCCCATGCGAATTTTCTGTTGCGTCAGCGGGGGCTCGAAGCGGCGCAGTACTGCCTTGACGCGTGCCACTAATTCGCGAGGACTGAACGGTTTTGTGATGTAGTCGTCCGCTCCCAAATCGAAACCGGCTAATCGATCCACCTCTTCAGTCTTCGCGGTGAGAAAAATTACCGGAATGGGAGCCAGTTCGCTGGTGGCACGGATCTGTCGGCAGAGTTCCATGCCATCCTCGCCCGGAATCATGATGTCGAGAAGGAATACCGATGGATGTTGGCGTGTCGCTTCGGCGATCACGCCTTTTGAATTCGGGAAAACACGCGTTGCGATTCCCGCGCCTTCCAGATGATGCTTCACCAAGCGCGAAATATCGGGATCGTCTTCCACAACAAAAATCGTCCGTTTCACACGCGTATTCTAGCCGGAGCAGACTTCATTCACGCGAATACGCAGGCAATTTCACGGCATCCTTTGTTAACAATCTGTTAATTTTGCCGCCCGATAGAGGTGCATTTCGATAGCTTAAGTGCTTTGTTTTCTGCCTTGACCTTTTTTGATACCGGCGTAAGATGGCGTCTCGCAGTACGTGGGTGCGTGGTCTTCGGTAGAATGAACCCGCGCGACAAAGAACGAAAGTTCGAGGCCATTTCTATGACCCAGAATAACCCTGCTCATTGCTGCGAGTGCGAGAAGATTGACGCAAAAACCTCAGCGTGCAATCACCGCGCACGCTACTCGGTAGACGTGCAGGTGGTTCACGATAGTTTGAAGGACGTTCACCTCTGCCCCGATCACCTCGCGATACTCTGGTCGGCGTTGAGAAATCCAGTCGTTCATTCTCCAATTACTGTGAAGGGCTTTGCGCGGATGCACGCGCTGTAAGCGCTCTTCTCCTCATTCCAATCCGCAATACTGCAGGCCTCCTGGTTGGAGGTCTTTTGTTTTGCCCGCCCAAACACCTTTCCGCAGCGAATTCAGAGATACATCGAACAGTTCCCGCAGCCGTCCCTCTTCCCAGACAGTCGCAGAGTTTTCACACAATGTTCAAACCGTCGTAATACAGCGTTTACTGCGCAGTCACACCGATTCGGTAGCGTGGCCCTTTGCCGTGGAAGTGACGCTTATGAATGCAGATATGGGAGTAGTGCAGGGAACCGAGAGGCGCGCAGTGGTCGGAAAAACAGCTGTACGGTCTGGAGTGATTTTCGTCCTCGAAGACGATCCGGATATCCTCCGGCTCATTCAACATCACTTGAAAGCGGCCAACTTCGAGGTAGTCGGTTTTGCTTCCTCCCCTGGAATGCTAGAGCAAGCGGCGCGAATTCAGCCGATTCTCTTCATCCTCGACATTATGCTGCCGGGGGAAAGCGGCCTCGATGTTTGCCGCCGAATCCGTCAAAGCCACAAACTCGAGATGACGCCCGTCATGTTTCTGACGGCGAAAGGAGAAGAGTCAGATCGAGTTGCGGGTCTCGAACTCGGCGCAGACGATTACGTCGTCAAACCGTTCAGTCCCAGAGAACTCGTCGCACGCATTCGTGCCGTGTTACGGCGAACTCAACGGCCGGAGAAGCCTGCGATCATTAGGGTCGGGGAGCTTGAGATCAATGGCGAGGCCATGAGCATCTCTGTGGGCGGGCAACTCGTGGGCACCACGCCTACCGAGTATCGACTGCTCGAATACCTCGCTTCGCACGCTGGCCGCGTCTTCACTCGGGATCAACTACTCGACGCGGTCTGGAGGGACTCTCACTTCGTCACACTGCGCTCAATCGATGTGTTCGTGCGCCGCCTGCGCGAGAAGATCGAACCCGATGCTGAGCGTCCCGTTTATTTGAAGACCGTCCGCGGTGTGGGCTACCGATTTGATCGCAGTGCTGACACGGCGTAGCCGCGAATATTTTCGGGCGGCGCCTCGCCGCCCGTTTCGACTGCCGGAATCGTGCGCTGCTACTAAAGTGGTATTCGTTCCGTCTGCCTCCCGGCTTTAACCTCCGCCCATCCCGCATTTCATTTGTAAAAGCCCTTGCATTCCAACGGAGTTGTCACCAAACTCCATAGAGGCAGAAGGGTAATCGCTACACATCTCCATAAGGTTACTTAACATTCCTTTACAATTCGCAGCCGATATGGCACTTTTGGACACCTCCAGAACAATGATCGCACCCCTCGCTTCGAAAAAATGCCAGACGACGTTTAGGAATGGTGGCAGATTCCTGTTGGTAATTCGGGACGAATGCAGCCCGCTGCCGGGAGAGCCCGAATAACCATGTGTGGAATCGCAGGATTCACCCACGTAGGCAAACGTCTTCCTGAAAACGTTCTGAATTCGGCCTTGTATTCAATCATTCACCGTGGTCCGGATCACCAGGGATGTTTTGAATCCGACCACGTGTCCCTCGGTGCGACACGCTTAAGAATTCTCGACCTCACGGCCGGTGATCAGCCCTTGCGGAGTTCTGACGGCGATGTTGTTCTCGTCTTCAACGGGGAGATATTCAATCACGAAGAGCTGCGCTCCGAACTTCAGCAATCTGGCTTCTGCTTCCAAACTCGCTGCGACACCGAAGTAGTCCTTAATGCATTCCTGCGTTGGGGTGATTCATGCTTCGCGCGATTCCGCGGGATGTTTGCCGTTGCCATTTGGGTCCAGTCGCAGCGTCGGCTCGTCCTGGCGCGGGATCGCATGGGAATCAAACCTCTTTATTACCGTCTGCACGGTGGAGAGATCTTTTTTGGGTCGGAGTTGAAGTGCATCTTTGCTCATCCGGACGTACCTCGACATCTGTGCATGGATGCGATGGACGCATTTCTCAGCGTCAACTACGTACCAGCTCCACACACCCTGGTAGAGGGCATCGTCAAGTTAATGCCCGGTCAGATGCTCGAATGGCAGTACGGCGGAGCTCGTCTGCTCGACTTCGCTAAACCGGGCTCGCGCAGTATCCCTTCAACAATTGACGAAGCATGTGAGGAACTGGACGGACTGCTTTCGGAAGCAGTAAGGGAGCAGCTAGTCGCGGATACTCCGGTGGGTATTTGGTTAAGCGGAGGGCTTGATTCCTCTTCAGTACTGCACTATGCAGCGGCGCAGAGCACCAAGGCGGTAAAGACGTTTTCGATAACGTTCAAGGGAAGCTCCGGCGATGAGAGCGAACACATCCGTCGCGTCAGTAAGCACTACGGAACCGAGCACGTCGAGTTTGATTTATACCCAGACATTGATCTTGCCGGCGCCATCGAGGAGTTGGCTTACTACTCCGACGAGCCCAGCGCGGACGCTGGAGCCCTACCCACCTGGTTTCTTTCTCAACTTACGCGGCAACATGCGACTGTCGCTCTGAGCGGAGAAGGCTCCGACGAGCTCTTTGCCGGGTATCTCACTTACCAGGCCAATCAATACAGCGCCACTGCGCGGCGGCTACCCAGACTGGCTCGGCGGGCGGCCCTTGCGTGCGCCATGGGATTGCCCGTGCAGGATGGGCGGATCAGTTTCGAGTACAAGGCCAAGCGGTTCTTTGAAGGCTGTTTGCTTTCACCGGAACTGGCGCACATTTTCTGGAATGGGACCAATTCGGAACGGGAAAGGCAGGCGCTTTATCTGTTTGCAAATTCCCAGCGCTTGCACCGTTGGGTGTCGCATATGCGCCGTGACGGCGGGCTCCAGAGATACCTCGACTTCGATCAACGCTACTATCTGGCGGACGACATTCTGTATAAAGTCGACCGCATGAGCATGGCTCATGCTCTCGAAGTAAGGCCTCCCTTTTTGGATCCACGCATTGTCGACTTTGCCGCGTGCTTGCCGGATACCTTCAAGCTCAACCGGCGCACATCGAAGTATGTGTTGCGGCGCCTGATGGCAGACAAGCTTCCGGCTCACGTTCTGCATCGCTCCAAAATGGGATTCGATATTCCGGTTCACGACTGGTTCCGGGGGCCATTGCGGCGGTTGCTTCTCGATACGCTCAGCCGGGATGCCGTGGAGGCAAGCGGGCTCTTCCGTTGGGCGGCCGTTCAGAACTTGATACAGAGACATCTTGATAGGAGAGAAAACGCCGGTTATCAGTTATGGGGACTCATGGTGTTGTTGATGTGGATGAAGCGCTGGAATATCGAGCTGCCGGCAACGGACCAGGTGTCCGAGGTGCTCGTCGAAGATTTGGAGCTGGCGGAGTCGTCATCGCCGCAGCTAGCCTTGTCTTCCTCGTAAGCATCGCCAGTCCCCCGCGGCTCATGGACGACGTCGACGCCGTCCAGGCGCAAATCGCCCGTAACATGCTCGCCTCCGGCGACTATGTAACCGCGCGTCTCGACGGCGTTCCATACCTCGAGAAATCCCCTCTTATTTACTGGATGATGGCGGCCTCGTACCGCGTCTTTGGCGTGCACGACTGGGCCGCACGCCTGCCTCTCGCTCTCAGCGTCATCCTGCTGTGCTGGGTGACCTACCGGTTCGCGCGCTGGGCGTTTGACGAGTCAGCGGCGCTGTATTCAGGAGTCGCGCTCGCGACATGCGTCGGACTGTTTCTCTTCACCCGTATTTTGATCCCCGATGCAATTCTGACACTCACGATCACCGGAGCGGTCTGGGCGTGGCTCCGCCTCCTCGATCCTGACGAAAGTCCTCGTCGACGAGACGCGATTCTGCTCGGAGTCTGCCTGGGAATCGGACTGTTGCTCAAGGGATTGATCGGGATTGTCTTTCCGATTCTTGCCGGACTGGCGTATATGGCGTGCACGCGGCAACTGTTCGCATGGAGTGCGTGGCGCCGATTACATCTCTTTTCTGTTTTGGGAATTGTACTCGTTATCGCGGCTCCCTGGCACATTCTGGCGACGCTGCGCAATCCGCCATATCTGGCCTTCTCCATGCACAGCGGGCCGGGCGAGTACAAAGGCTTCTTCTGGTTCTACTTCTTTAATGAACACCTGCTCCGCTTCTTGAACTTGCGCTATCCGCGTGACTACAACACAGTGCCCCGGGCTCTTTTCTGGTTGCTGAACCTGGCATGGTTGTTCCCCTGGACTGCTTTCCTGCCGGCAGCTGCGAAGCTTTCCTATCGTCCAATTACGCGCGCCGGTCGCGTGCGATTGATGGCCCTGTGCTGGATCGGGACTGTAATGATTTTCTTCACTTTCTCGACCACACAGGAGTACTACTCGATGCCTATCTATCCGGCGATTGCTTTGCTGATCGGATCGGCCTTGGCGTGCGAGGATTCGCGCATACGAGTGGGAATTCGCGCTTTGCAGGTTGTTTTCGGCTTGCTCTTCATGGGGCTCGCGACGGTTCTGCTGATGGTGTGGCGCACACCCGCGCCGGGTGATATCTCTCAGGCGCTGGTTCAGCATCCGGAGCTATATACGCTCTCGTTGGGCCACTTCGGCGATCTCACTCTGAGCGCATTCGCCTACCTCAAGCTACCCCTCGCGATCGCGGCTTGCGCCTTTGCGATTGGGGTGTTGGGCTTGACGATCTTCCGAACGGCCAGCTCGACGAAGAAAGCGGTGGTCGTCATCGCTGCGTCGATGATTTTGTTTTTTCAGGCAGCACGAGAGGCGCTTGTGCGCTTCGATTCATATCTTGGCTCGTATCCCTTGGCACGTGCACTGGAGCAGAGTCCCCCTGGTCAGCTGATCGAGGCGGATGCGTATTACGCGTTTTCTTCGGTGTTCTTTTACACAAATCGCAGCGCGCTCCTGCTGAATGGCCGCACAGACAATCTGGAGTATGGCTCGTATGCTCCGGGCGCCCCGCGGGTTTTTATCGACGATCACGAACTGCAATCGCGCTGGTCACAACCATCGCGCTGGTACCTGCTGGCCTATGGCACGGATGTACCGCATCTCGAGCAGTTGGTGGGCGTCTCGAGAATGCACGTTGTAGCCAGCAACGCTGGTAACTATTTGCTGACGAACTTGCCCAATTGATGAGAGATCCGATGCAACAGTGGTTGGAATGTTTTCGTCTTGCGGTGGCGGCTCTGAAGGCCGACAAGGTGAAGGCATGTCTTACCACGTTAAGTGTTCTGATCGGCAGCGCCTCTCTCGTGCTGGTGTTAACCGTTGCCGGCACCGGCAAGCGCTACATTGTTTCTCGCATCGAGGGGATCGGAGCAAATCTTGCGTATGCGACGTTAAATCGGAATGGAAGCCCAGTCATCCTGCAGGACGAACTCACCCTGGGCGACCTTGAGGCAGTTCGGACGATGCCAAACGTCGTGGCTGCTGCGGGAGTTTACGATGCGCCCGTGGACTTTCAGGTCAGTGGCCGGCCCCGGCATGCTCGACTGGTGGGAGCGACGCGCGACTTTCTCAAAATTCGAAATCTGCAAATCACATCCGGCCGCTATTTTGACGAACAGGACTATCTCTCCCGCGCAAAAGTTTGCCTGGTCACCGATCCGGTTATGGAACGAAATCCCACTTTGCAACTGGGTGAAGTGCTGCGCATCGATCAGTTCCGTTGCACCGTGATTGGGACCTTCACCGAGGGAGTGCCCACGTTCGGTCAGTCAGAGATTCAGGCAGAAACCATTCTGGTTCCATTTCCCGTAGCAAGACTGGTTACGGGCGAAGCATTTCTGCAGGTCATCTACGCTCAGACTTCTTCCTCCACTGAGGTTCATAATCTGACGTCGGAGTTGAAGGGGCTTCTCCAGGCGCGCCATCGTCGCGAGGCTCGATACGACGTGGGGAATCTCTCTTCGCTGCTCGAGACCGCGGGAGACATCTCGCTCGCGATGACTCTTGTCTTGCTTGCGGTCGGCCTGGTGACGCTAACCGTCGGTGGAACCGGCATCATGAACATCATGTTCGCGAATATCGCAGAGCGTAAGCAGGAGATCGGATTGCGCAAAGCGCTGGGAGCACGGTCATCAGAAATTCGTCTTCAGTTCCTGATGGAAGCGATTTTCATCAGCTCGGCGGGTTCGCTTGCAGGAGCTTTTTGCGCAGTGGCGTTGGTTGTCTCCGCAACAGCATTCTTCAGGGACTTTGTGAATCTCGACATTTCCTGGCCTTCAGTCGTGTTTGCGTTGCTAGTCTCCAGCGCAGTGGGCCTGCTCTTCGGATACCAGCCCGCCAGTCGCGCAGCCGGTTTGAATCCCGTGGAAGCGCTGCGCACTGAAGCGTAAGCCGATATATTCCAACCCATTTTGAAACTGTCATCCCTCGGGCCGCAGCGTGTCTCTAGAGGTTGTCAAAGAATCAGAGGCGGCCCGGGGGATCTGCTTTTGGTTTGAGAGCTGGCACAACAGCAGATCCCCCGCGCCGCAACAGCCGAAATGGTTGACGCGTCAACAAACCATTTGCGGCGCGAGGGATGACAGTGTCAAGAAAAGAGCTGCCGGACTGAGGTCGACAGCGATGTATTAATCTCCTACTCCACCGTAGCCGTGAACACCTCTTCCACTCTCAACCCAGTGCTGCAGACCTGTTGGTTGTTGCGGCTGTCGGTCCATATTGGATGTGAGACGCCTCCGAACGAAGCCAGGCCGGAGTAGTCGCCAGTCTGGTTGCCGTAATTAATGGCAGAGCAGGGAAATACGCCATTACAGTCATGCTCATTCGAACTCACCGATGAGACGCGGGTGTTTGGCCGGCGCCAGTTCACGCCGCCATCGAAGGGGAACTGCAGGTTCGTCAGCTGCGCTTACCGGAAATCGCTTCCGGAATAACCGGAGCAGGACCGAGTTCACTTCCGTGCTTCTCATGGAGGTGTACGGCAAATGCTTCTCGCAACTTGCGCTCCTGTTCCAGCGGGCTGCTTATCGTATTTCCGAAGGTAATCGTTGCCTGGCAGGACGAGCATCGAGCGCGCACCGGTCCGCCACGGATGATCGCAGTAACGATCGGGTGAATTTCTCCCTTATGAACTGGCGCCGTGTCTGCGCCCTCGACCGCAGCGGGTTCGTCTTGTCCACTGCTCGACGTCACGAATGTAATTTGTGGCCTCACCTTGGTCTGAATCTCGAACTGTTCGGCGAGCCATTCTTCCAGCTCTGAGCGGCCACCCTTCGTCATTGTCACAAACTCGATTCCCGTTAAGCCGTCTCTCTGCCACGCAACCTTTCCGCTTGCCTGTATCGGTATACGTCCTTCCTCGAGAGCAAAGCGAAGCTGCACCTGACCTTGCAATGGATGTTCAATTCCGCCGACGCAGAGTCCCCCTTGGCTGACGTTCCGGATTCGTCCATCAGCAACGAACGCACCCAGGCGCAGGTTCACCGTGGAAGTGGAAGGGAATCGGTTGTAGCGACCTCGCTCGCGAAGCACCAGCCCATAAGCAGAGCGCAAAGTCGCCATAATCTCGATTTCGTAATTTGCGTGGGAGACGACGAAGTTTGCTCCCGAATCGGAAACGTATTTCGTGTGACCACGATCTCCGACAATCGCAATCGATACCGCCGAACGATGCGTGCGGTTAAGGCGCATTTTCCGCAAGGCTGCGCAACCCTGATCGAGGTCAGAACAGTCCACGATAACGAGATCAAATTTGTTTCTTTCGATTTGCTTGAGGGCGTCGGGTGCGCCCAAGGCTACGCCGGCCGTAATTCCAAAGCGCTCGACCGCAACTCGAACCATGTGCGAAAGTTCAAAATCGCTGGTCAGGATGAGTGCTTCCGGCGTCATCTGCTCCGACTTCCCAGGGGTATGGCTCGCTTCATGCTATCGCTATCAATTTGCGCCCCCGCCGGAAAACCGCCTGCCATCAATTACGCAGGTAATAGCACTTCAGGGTGGGTAATCTGTTGGAAGTCTGGAAAGTGAAGCAAACAAAGCCCGAACGCATCTTCTGGATGGCACTGCCAAATTTGTGCAGGAAATGGGGCTAACGCTTTGGGTGCTTTTTACCAGGGCGTAATATTCGTTGGCAATACTCTGGTTAAGAGGGTGCGAGAACTCATTTGCCACAACCGGCTCCCAGGCTAAGGATCGTGTTCTTCGATGCTGGTGGCGGACACCGTAACGCTGCCAACGCCATCAAGACCGTGATCGAGCAGCAGCAACTTCCGTGGCAAGTGGATCTCCTGAACTTGCAGGATCTGCTGGACTCGATCGACCCTCTGCAGAAGGTCACTAAGATTCGCCTGCAGGATGGCTATAACCTGCTTCTCCGTAAGGGCTGGACTCGCTTCACGCCTCAACTCCTGATGGTGCTGCACGCGATGATTCGCATGTGGCATTACCCCGTCGTGCGTGCCTTGGAAAAGTATTGGAGTCGGAATCCGGCCGACGTTGTCCTTTCAGTGATTCCAAACTTCAATCGCGCGCTCGCGCAGAGTATTCGAAAAGCCATTCCGGACGCAAAGTTTGTAACGTTGATCACTGACTTTGCCGATTATCCTCCGCACTTCTGGATCGAAAAGGAATCGCAATACGTGATCTGTGGCACAGAGCGGGCTGTCGCGCAGGCGATCGCGCTCGGGCATACGCGTAAGGCAATATTTCCCACATCGGGCATGGTGTTAAATCCGCGTTTCTACAATTCCGCGAGAGTAGACCGCCAGGCCGAGCGGCAGAAGTTAGGCCTGCATCCGGACTGGCCAACGGCCCTGGTTCTGTTCGGCGGGCATGGGTCCCCCGCCATGGTGAAGATCGCACGGGCGCTTCAGCAGTCGCCTGCGCAGGTACAGATGATCTTTATCTGCGGACATAGCGAAAAGATCGCGGCCGAACTTCGACGAATTCCGCCCACGAAGCCGATGTTCGTAGAAGGTTTTACCAAACAGGTGGACTATTACATGTCTCTGGCCGACTTCTTTATAGGCAAGCCCGGCCCAGGAAGCATCGCGGAAGCTCTCCACTTCGGCTTGCCGGTGATCGTCGAACGGAATGCGTCCACCATGCCGCAGGAGCGCTACAACACGGAATGGGTACAGGAGAACGAGGCGGGTATCGTGCTCAAGAGCTTCGATGAGATCGAGACAGCGGTGCAGAGATTGCTCACCGGCTCAACCTTGGAGAATCTGCGGAACAAGGTTGCAGCGCACAAGAACCGGGCAGTGTATGAGGCGGTCGACATCCTGGCAAAGTTCATGGATGGCGTGGCCGAACGGCAACCAGTTCTTGCGGAGCCGGCCGCGTGGTAGAGACGTCCGCCACGGCGGACTGCATCTCTACGAGATCTTGAACAAACCTTGTGGCCATCCGGCCCTCCGATTGGGGAATGCCTGCAGGTGTTCATTCGGTGCTCGCGAATTGTTAATCGTGGGTGGCACGGTGCCGTCGCCTGTGCTGAGTTTGGCAGAGCCACAGCCGAGGGCGGCTGTGCCACACGGCTGGGGCTGGCTCTATCCCCGGACCGGCCTGTAGAAGGCGTGCGAGGGAATCTCCAATTCCTCGTGGGTTCCAATTTCTGAATGGCCGTCGGTTTCTACCGATATGAGCTCGTCTGAGGTGCCAGTGTAGTTCTGAATTTCAACTCCGTCTTCACCGACCGTGATGTATGTACAGTGCTGATCCACCCACGAGCCGGAATTGAAATACTTGATTCCGTTGCGTTCCGCCTGGATTGGCACATGCGTGTGCCCACAGAAGACGTGACTGGCTCCATGGTGCGCGGCATACGCGAGCGCGCCTCGCGCTACTTTGTCTGACAGTCTTAGCCAGCGAGTGTTGAGGCGGTCGAGATAGCGGGAAAACCTCTTCTTGCCGGCGTCCAACTTCTGGATCCAGAGAAACAGAGCCTCGCCAACCCGGCTTACAAGAAAGTTGTTTACCACGAAGCGATCAAACTGGTGCCCGTGGATCGCCAGGTATCGCTTGCCCCCGTATTCCCACATGTACTGCTGGTAAACAGGAATTCCAACTAGGTGAGACATGAGGTCAGAAAGCCCCAGGTCGTGATTGCCCTCTACCCACACAACTTCCACGTTGCGTTTAGGATTGGAGAGCTTGCGGATGTAGGACAGAAACTGCCAGTGCTCTTTCTTGAGGCGGCGGAAGTTGAGGTCGTTGAAGATGTCGCCCAACAGGATGAGCCGGCGGAAGCTGGTTGACTTCAGCAGGCTCAATGCATCCCGGGCGCGGCTGATCTCGGCTCCCAGATGCACGTCGGACAGAATGAGCGTATCGAATGCCCGCTCCATGCTTCAATTCTGGTGCAGTTTGTGGAGAATCTGGATGAATTTCCCGAGAATTCTGGGAGTCGGAATCAGGTCAGGAACGGCCTGGGCTGGCGGGTTTTCAGTTGCGCGACTGCGGCCTGATTCCCACCTTTACAAGCTCGGTACCGCGAAGTACGGTGATTTCAACAACTTCTCCGGGCGCGGCTTCGGTAAGCAACCGGTGCAAGTCATCAACGCCTGCCACACGCCGGGTACCGAATCCGACAATCACGTCGCGCTCGCGCAATCCCGCGCTTTGTGCGGGCGAGCCTGATTCAACCGAGATCACCATGGCCCCGGTTGTCACCGGCAGGGCATAGTGTCGAACAATGCGGGTGTGGATCGGAACATCCTGGCCTGCCACCCCGATGAAGCTCCGTTCGATCTTTCCATTCCTGATCAATCGCACGGCAACGAATTGCGCCGTATCTGCGCCGATGGCGAAGCATATTCCCTGGGCGCCCATAATCGTCGCCGTATTCACGCCGATGACTTCGGCCCGGGAACTTATCAGCGGACCACCCGAGTTTCCCGGATTCAGGGCGGCATCTGTCTGGATCACGTTGTCAATTAGTCTGCCCGTGCTTGAACGCATGCTGCGTCCCAGCGCGCTTACCACTCCGGCCGTCACGGTGTGCTGAAATCCCAGCGGGTTGCCGATCGCAATGGCGACCTGTCCGACGACGAGCGGCTGGCGGGCCCCCAACGCTGCAAATGGAAGCTGTCCCGGAACGTCCACGCGCAACACTGCGAGATCTGAATCGGGATCGTCACCGATGAGCGTTGCGTGATGTGTCTCCGCGTCGGGGAAGGTGACTACGATCTCACTTGCGTTACTCACTACATGGCTATTGGTCAGAACGAAGCCATCCGGAGTGAAAACAAAGCCCGATCCGCTTCCTTGGGCTTCACGAGGACCTCTTTGCGAATTCTGCCGCGCACGCTGCCGAACGGCGATGTGCACGACGGCCGGTCCAACTTTCTCGACGGCTGAGGTCACTGCGCGTGAGTAGGCGTCAAGCAGCGCAGCATCGTCAGGAATGCGGGCGGAGCCGGCCAGGGTCGATTGTGCCGCAGTGGCTGAATCGAGAAACTCCAGTTCTGGCATGCGAATGTAGATGCTGCTGGAAGAACTTAGATTCAGGCGCCAACGGAAGGCTAGGAAGGGTTGCCGAGGGTGGTGTAGTACTTCTTGCCCGCGCAGCCCTGACATAACGTTCTTCCTTCCACAACGATTTCCCGACGGAAGTTGATGCCTTCAGCGCATTTCGCACAGACAATGCGCTCGCCTTTGTATCCGGGAAGGTCCTCGGGGCCTACGTTTACCCGAACGTTCTGAAACTCAAACAATTCCTCTTCGGGCATTTCGCGATATGCCAGCATCTGCTGCTGATTCTTGTTCTCGATCTCGGGATGCAGCCTTCGCGCAGCTTCCTTGGACGATTCTTTTGCAGCAACGCGGATTGCGCGATCACTTTGCAAGTCGACAAATGTCGCCGCCATCTTGCCCCAATCGACAAACTTGAGCGCGCGCTTTCCCAGGCGGCAGCCGGTTACGACCATTACGGCGTCGGTGGCGCAGCGATCAATCTCCACATAAGTGACCAGACGCTTCCGGTCAACTCCACGCGGGTCCTGAATTCCAAGCCGGGAAAGACCAGCCATGGCCATGCGAACTCCTAGCACTTGTCCGGCGCAAAGATGGCCATGAGCGGCTTCGGCTTCACGGAGATACTCGTCGAGAGAACTCATCGTAGTGGTTAGATACTCCAGACTGAATTATCACGCTTTCTTAGTTTGCGCGTCTTGAAGTCAGCACTTCCATTCCGACTGGGCTCGTGTTAGCAAAGAGAGAAAGAGAGATGGGTGTCGGGAACGGAGTTTACGATGGTTCAGTCAAACTGATTGGGGGCTGTGCCATCGGAGCTCATTCGAAGACTCCCTGCTATTTCCCTGCAAATTCCCTGGTCAGATGCGAATCGCCACTATTTATGCGGTTTCCGCGATTGAAAATTTTTGTGACGGGAAAAATTCGCTGAATTTGCTCTGAACGCTGGTAGCAGAGCGCTTACTGCTTTTCCCCTTCCTTCTGCTCCACCGCCTCCTCGCCCAATTCCGGTTCGCTCGATCGTCCGTGAATGAGGTAGCTCGACTTCTGGCCGCCCATCGGCTCGAAGGTCACCCGAACCGGCTGTTTCTGCCAGGTCGGGGGAGCACACTCTGAATCCGGTTGATCGCTTCCCTTGGCCGGGCCGATGTATGTCCGCAAAACCGGCTTGCGCTCTCCAAGCTGCGCAACGATCGCATAGACCTTTGGCCCCTCAGTGATTCCGCAATAGGCAGCGTAGTCGCGAAACCAACTTACGGTCGAATAGAAAGGGTCAAAGTCTGGGAGATTAAGTTTGGATATCCGTCCACTGCTGCGATCGACCATGACCCAGCCGTCCCGCTGCCACTTCCATTCGGGATGGGAGGTCAATGCGTCATTCATGCGGAATACCCGCCGCACGACGAACAGCTTATCCGTGACCTCGTGCGGCGGCCCAATGGTGAACTCGCGCGAACGGCCATCGATATTCAGGGTGCGGATCTTCATGTTCTGCGCGCGATCGGCATCCGGACCGACGAACAAATGGACGTTGAGCCATGGGCCAAAGGCAATCAGATGAGAGCGAGCAGCAAGAGCAGTTAGCGCGGAAGCAAGAAAAAAGAAGAGTGCGGCCAGCAGGACGCGACTACGCCTGTCCGAATTAAGGCAACTTCTTTCACTCATTGCGCGGCGGTGCTGGCACAATAGTAATGCAGCAAAAGGCTTCGGTTGTGCAACTCGGAAGTGCGGAGTCAGACTCACACTCAGTGGTGAATGGGATACATGCTCCAGGCCCTGCGGAACGGTAATCTACGGCGTAAGACCCCGACAATTCTGGTAGTGGACGACAAACTGGACACGCTCCTGCTTGTCCGTGAACTCTTGACTTCGCGCGGATACCACGTGAACACGGCGTCCGACGCAGAGGAAGCCTTACAAGCCATCCAGGCCGAAAAGCCTGACCTGATTCTGCTCGACGTAATCATGCCAGGAAGGTCCGGGTATGACCTGTGCCGCGAACTTAAAGACGATCCGGCGACTCGTCTGATTCCTGTAGTCATGATTACTGGATTGAGCGATCGTGCCGATCGCGTGCGCGGCATCGAAGCCGGTGCTGATGATTTTCTCTCCAAGCCGCTTTATCCCGAAGAGCTCTACGCTCGCGTGAAGAGTCTGCTGAAGCTCAAACACTTCACCGATGAACTGGAGAACGCCGAAGCTGTTTTGTTCACTCTTGCCCTTGGCGTGGAAGCGCGTGATCCGTTCACTGGTGACCATTGCTCCCGCCTTGCGCACTACGCCGGTGACTTGGGCCGCCATTTGCACTTTGACTATGAAAACGTCGTCGCCCTGGAGCGTGGTGGTTATCTGCATGATCTCGGGAAGATCAAGGTTCCAGACGAGATCCTGAAGAAGGGATGCGAACTGACTTCGATCGAATGGGATGTCATGAAGCAGCACCCGGCAGATGGCGAAGCCATCTGTCAACCTTTGAAGTCGTTCCGCAAGGTTTTGCCGATTATCCGCCACCATCACGAGCACTGGAACGGTTCCGGATATCCGGACGGTCTCGAAGGCCACAATATCCCAGTGTTGGCGCGCGTACTGCAAGTTGTAGACGTCTACGATGCGCTCGTAACGGCGCGTCCGTATAAGCCTGCACTGCCGCAAACGCAAGCCCGTGACACTATGCTCCACGAAGCAAAGCGTGGACTGTGGGATTTTGAACTTGTTCGCGAGTTCTTCCACATGCTTGAATCGGAACGTCGCGCGGCCTGATCAACGTGGGCCCACATTCCGGCCTGTGTACTGACTTGCGCAGCAAATACCTTTGCGGCGGTTCTAATTATTTACGCTTCTTGTGATTCTGGTTTTGCAACTGACGTACAATCCTGAGCGTCTAACCCCTTGTTCCTGACTGGCACCAGAATGACCCCACCGCGCTATAGCATCATCGTTCCGGCGTACAACGAAGCGGAACGGCTTGGCTCGACCTTGCAGCGGATGTTGGCATATATCGAAGAATCGAGATGGTCGGCGGAGATCATCGTCGTCAACGATGGCTCACGGGATGCAACCGCCGCTGTTGTCAAGGAGTTCGCGCAACGGAATCCCATCGTCCGCCTCATTGAAAACCCAGGAAATCGTGGCAAGGGGTACAGCGTGCGCAACGGGATGATGAGCTCGTCTGGGCAATTCCTTCTCTTCACTGACGCCGATCTCTCTTCCCCAATCGAAGAAGCTCCCAAGTTGTTTGCCGCCATTGAGAGCGGCGCAGCAGATGTGGCAATCGGATCGCGCTACCTGCAAAGCGAGCTGCAAACCCGGAAGCAGCCCATACATCGAAGAATGCTGGGCCGAGCGTTCAACTTCGCATTGCGCATAATTCTCGGACTTTCGTACGTCGATACCCAATGTGGGTTCAAAGCCTTTAATCGCAAGGCGGTGAACACAGTCTTTCCTAATATGAAAATCGAACGCTGGGGCTTCGATCCTGAAATTCTTTTTCTTGCGAAGCGTTATGGGTTACGAGTGGTCGAAGTGCCTGTGTCGTGGGCTCATGATCATCGCTCCAAAATCAGTCCGATTCGGGATGGAGTGCGCATGTTCACGGAATTGATGCGCGTCCGCATGAACTCTTTGAGCGGAAAATATCTTCCTTCCACGGTCAGTACGCGAGTGATGACGAAGATAGCCTAACTCTTCTCATAGCAATGGAGAAGGCCCGCGCCATGCGGGCCTTTTCTTTTCGCGCAATCAGTGACGTTTCCTAGGAAGCGATCGCCGCGTGTGCGCGCAATTTCGGAATCACGGATAAACCACTGTCTTTGTCGAATAGAAGGCTCATCGACTGCGAGCACGGACCACAAAGCCAGAAATGCTCCAGCTTTATCGGCTTGCGAGAAGCAAGCAAGAATGGACTCTTGTTTCCGTTCGTCGTCTCAGTTCTATCCTGAGATTCCGGAGGCGTTACCTCGACTTCGATGCGAAAAATCTTTCCTTCGCGCAAATAATGAAAGGGAGTCGAGCAGGCAGGATTGGCACACTTAGAAACCATGGGCCCTCTACTTTCGGATTCAGGCTGGGGGTTAGCTTTCGTCCGCCCGCTTTCTAACGGACACTTCTGACGGGGTAGGTCGCAGCCACGCGACAGTATTCCTCAAACAGGAATCAGCCGATCGCACGGCACAGACTACCGAGAAGTTTACTTCAACTCGGTCCCATCTCGTATTGTGAAACCTTAAAATTCTGTTGAATTCGTACGTCAGCTCACTGCAGCAACTCTGCTTTGCCGCAATTAGAGTGCAATTCCGGTTGCAGAGGTCGTCGAGCAGACGAAAGCGGCCAAATTTCAACCACTGTCCCTTCGGTTTTGAGTCCCGGCATCCCTTCAGCGTGTGACACGCAGCATTCTTACAGGAATAGACCCCGGAGCTACTCCGGGGACCTAGTCAGACGCAGCCGCGAGTCTCTGCTAAGGCAAAGCTACGAGGTGCAGGAATCTGTGTCTGCCCGCCCACAGCGTGTAACGCGCCCCACGACCCGCCATCTCTAACCTACCGCTAAGTCCTTGATTTTATTGCGCGTTTTCTATGGCTCCCCATCTGCATTTTGCTTTGGCGGAGCGTTCAGGAGAGTCCAATGGGAGCAAATACAGAGCAGGTCAAGGCAGCGGAAAAGCGGGTGGTTCGGTACCTCTCGGTCTTACTCTTCGTGCTTTCGGTTCGCGAGTTGCGCGCACAAATCCCAGCGCAACCTCCTGCCGCAGCCCCGATTGCGGAACGGCATCGCAAGGTCGTCGTCAGTATTCCTCATCGCAAGCTTGCTCTGATTGAGGACGGCCGGGTGAAGAAGATTTACCCGGTTGCCGTCGGAGCCCAGCAAAGCCCTACGCCCGTCGGCAAATTCGCGGTGAAAACGAGACTCGTAGAGCCCACCTACTACCACCCCGGCAAAGTTATTCCAGCCGGTGCTGAGAATCCTCTCGGAACCCGCTGGATCGGCCTCAGCACGAAGGGTTACGGCATTCACGGCACCAACTTGGAGAGCTCCGTTGGCCAAGCCGCTTCCCACGGTTGCATTCGCATGCACCGCGCAGACATTGAAGAGCTTTTCGCCGAGGTCGAAGTCGGCGATCAGGTTGAAATTCGTGCGGAACCTGACGCTGAGGTCGCGGGGATCTTTGGTGACGTGCCCACCGCAGGGGACAAGACGGATGGCATGGCAGTTGAAGTAGCAGTAAGTCAATAACGAGCGAGTTGGTAGGAGGAAATCCCATGTTGGAACTAACTGGAATGATGGCAATCGTTGGAGCTTTGATCGGATCGGCGCTGTTAGCACTGTTTGCCGGAGAAGCACTCATTACGTTGATTATTCGCGCGATGCACGCAGGCGTGAGGCGCGCCGATGAAGCGGCGGCCAGGCAGTCCGGCCAGCCACAAGCGTCCGCCAGTCTGCTTAGCGGACAGCGTGCCCGGCTGCAAAGAGTTTGAAGTTTTGCCCCGGATGGTTCGGCCTCCACAGGCCGAATCATCCGATTCAACCACCACGATGTTCAACTCTCGTCCTCAAGGAGGACGCCATGCTGCTGCTGAAAGTTCTCCTGCTTTGCTCCGGTATCGCCCTGCTGCTCGCTGCACTGACGATTCTCGGATTCGACGCTTACCTGTATCTGCGCGCTCGGCGGCGTATTCAATCTGCCGAAAATGCTCAGGAAAAACTCCTGGAGCCCGAACTGAAACTGCGCATCCGGTTAGCGGGAATAACCTGCGCTGCCGCGGTGATCGCGTTCTTAATGGCGTCGATCTACGACGTGGTCCCCGCAGGCCACGCTGGGATTCGCGTTAGCCAAATCTCGGGAACAGAAACGGAAACGCTCTACCCGGGCATACACCTGATGTCCCTTTTTGAGACTCTGGCCGTTTATGACACGCGTACCCACACGATGACGACCGGCAACGTGGACGAACTTACAGAAAAGCCAAAGCGGCACGAGACGCTGAACGTTACCGCGAGTGAAGGCCTGAAAATCGGCCTCGCGGTTACGGTTCGCTACAAGCTCGACCCGGCGCGGCTCGCATACATCCACAACAACCTGCCGTCGGACATTGACACTGAAGTGGTCCCTCCGGTAGTCGCAACTGTCTTTCGGGAAATTGTGCCGAACTACACGATCCGCGATGTTTTTGCGGTCCATCGCGAGGACATTCGCACGAGAGCCAGTGTGGAGATTACCGAAAAGCTCAAACGAGATGGCATTACGGTCGAGGAGGTAATGCTCCGCGACATCGTTCTGCCAACCGACTACGCTCGTGGCCTTGAAGGCTTGATCGAAAAGGAGCAGGAAGACGAGAGCCTGATAGTGCAGACGTCGATCGAGAAAAAACAGGTACAGATTGCCCAGTACCAGGCGGAAGCTCAGAAGGTCCGCACGGTGAAGCAGGCAGAAGCGGGCGCGCAGGTGCGCGTGTTGCAGGCCAAAGCCGAAGCCGATGCCATGCAGTACACGCTTCCGCTGAAAGAGAAGCAGATCCAGCAGACCAAGCTCGAAGCCGAAGCGCGCAAACAAGCCACCATTCAGAACGCCGAAGCCGAGGCACAGGCCAAGGTGATCGACAGCAAAGCTGAGCTGGAGAAGCAGCAGTTGCTGGCCTCTGCGGAAGCGAATCGCATTCGGGTGGTGGCGGCAGCCGACAGAGAGCGTCTGCAGGGCGAAGCGATGGCGCTCAAGTCGAATCCCTTGCTAATCAACAAGATAGTTGCAGAGAAGTTATCAGACAAGATTCAAGTGATGATGGTGCCAGCCGATGGCAAGTTTTTCTTTGCCAACGACGTGCTGAAGGCCCCAGCCCAACAGATATTCCGGCAGGAGGAGCAGGGTATTGATCCTCCTGCTAGACCGCAGGGCGGCCCTGGTGGAGGTCGCTAGGCGGAGAGGCAGACCAGCTAACAAGGTTGGTCTGCCTGACGCTTGGTCCGACATGAATTTGAGGGACTCTAGTATGAAGGACACGACGAAATCGTGTGGACTATCCGTGGGAGAAATTGTGTGGGTGCTCGTCACGATTGGCTCGCTGATAGCGTTGTTCCGCTGCTTGGCCCGTTGACCCGTTTGCCCCGTTTGCCAAAATGGATGCCTCATAATCGCTCCATTTGACGCCTGTGCAAACCGCTTGTTATATTCGTATGGTTCTGCGAGTCAGTTTAGTTCTTCTAGAGCGGTAGAGCTTTAGTTCGAATCCACTGTTCCGAAGTAGCTGGAACAGCTTCCTCGCTGACGATGCCTGCGCTGCCCTCTCCCAAGAGGGATATGCAGGCCGGGAATGACGAAACGGATCGCCTGTAATCGCCTTGGCGACACCGTCGACATTCAACCCTAGGACGATCAAATCCTCGCCCGCCTTGACGGGTGTGCGAGAGTATGGCCCCGCGTGCGGTGGTCAGCCAAAAACAGGAAATTGCTGTCCCTATAGAGGGACTTTGGCGCATGTGCGCCTTAGGAGTGGAATTTGCCCACATTTAATCAGCTTGTGCGCAAAGGGCGGACACAGCCCAAGTACAAGACGGCCAGTCCGGCCCTGCAGGAGTCGCCGCAGAAGCGTGGGGTTTGCACCCGCGTTTACACGCAGACGCCCAAGAAGCCGAATTCGGCGCTGCGTAAAGTTGCTCGTGTGCGCCTGACCAACGGAATTGAGGTCACGACCTATATTCCGGGCATCGGCCACAACCTGCAGGAGCACTCGATCGTGCTCATCCGCGGAGGCCGTGTGAAGGATCTTCCTGGAGTGCGTTATCACGTCGTGCGGGGAACGCTCGATACGGTCGGCGTTGCCAATCGCAAACAGAGCCGCTCCAAGTACGGAGCGAAGAGGCCGAAGGCCTAGGAAGAACCGCCCGCGGTAGCGGGTGGGTGCAAGAGATCGTTGAGATTAGAGGGTATTAGAACTCATGCCACGTAAAGGACACATAGCAAAGCGCGAGACCGCGGCCGATCCAGTTTATAGCTCGACCCTGGTGACCAAGTTCGTGAACTCGATGATGTACCAGGGCAAGAAGAGCACCGCTCAGTCGATCTTCTACCAGTCGATGAAGAACCTCGAGCAGAAGGGCGGAGACGAAGCGCTGAAGCTCTTCAAGAAGGCAGTCGAAAACTGCAAGCCGCTGCTCGAAGTGAAAACTCGCCGCGTGGGTGGCGCGAACTATCAGGTTCCGGTGGAAGTGAATCCGGACCGTCGCACGTCGCTCGCGATTCGCTGGCTGGTTAGCTACGGCCGTTCCCGTGGCGAAAAGGGAATGATTGACAAGCTCACGAATGAGCTGCTCGACGCCGCCAACGGCCGCGGCGCTGCGATCAAGAAGAAAGAAGACGTTCACCGCATGGCGGAAGCCAACAAGGCTTTCGCGCATTATCGCTGGTAAGAGATTTAGTCGTGTCATTCCGAACGAAGTGAGGAATCCCTACTGGACCCAAAAAGTTTGGTGGGAGTAGGGATTCTTCACTACGTTCGGAATGACAAACGGAACCAAAGCAGGAATCGAGAAAGTTTAGGAACATCGTGCCCAGACAGGACCCATTAGAGCGTTGTAGGAATATCGGCATCATGGCCCACATCGATGCCGGCAAGACCACTACGACTGAGCGCATCCTCTTTTATACGGGCATCACGCACCGTATCGGCGAAGTGCATGAAGGCACTGCCACTATGGACTGGATGGAGCAGGAGCAGGAGCGCGGCATCACCATTACGTCCGCCGCCACGACCTGTTTCTGGCGCGACATCCGCATCAACATCATCGATACTCCCGGCCACGTAGACTTCACCGCGGAAGTTGAGCGCTCGCTGCGCGTTCTCGATGGCGCGGTTGCTGTATTTGACGCCGTGCATGGCGTCGAGCCGCAATCGGAAACCGTATGGCGCCAGGCTGATAAATATGGTGTTCCGCGCATTTGCTTCATTAACAAGATGGACAAGATGGGCGCGGACTTCGAGCATGCCGTCGATACCATCCGCAAACGTCTTAATGCCCGCCCTGTAGCGATTCAGATTCCTATCGGACAAGAAGCTATTTTCAAAGGCGTGATCGATCTGGTCGCGATGAAGGCAGTCTACTGGCGCGATGAATCGATGGGCGCCAAGTACGAAGTCGAAGAGATTCCCGCCGAGCTGAGGAAGAAGGCAGATGCCTTCCACGCGCAGCTTGTCGAGAGTGTTGCCGAAAACGACGACGAGATGCTGCATAAGTTCCTGGAAGGCGAGACTATCTCGGCCGAAGAACTGCGCGCTTCGCTTCGTCGCAGCGTGATTGCACTTAAGCTGTTCCCGGTCCTCTGTGGAACGGCGTTCAAGAATAAGGGCGTACAGACGCTGCTCGATGCAGTCGTGGACTATCTGCCGTCGCCGATGGACATTCCTCCTACCGAGGGCGTAGATCCCGATCATCCGGAGAAGGTGTTGCACCGCAAAGCCGACGACAGCGAGCCGTTCTCCGCGCTTGCTTTCAAGATTATGGCTGATCCGTTCGTTGGCCAGCTTACGTTTATCCGCGTCTATTCCGGCCAGCTGAAGACCGGTGACACCGTCCTGAACACAACTCGCGGAAGATCAGAGCGAATTGGGCGCTTGCTGAAGATGCACGCCAATAAGCGCGAAGAAATCAGCGAGATTTACGCCGGTGATATTTGCGCATGCGTCGGACTGAAGAACGTCACCACCGGTGACACGATTTGCTCTGAAAAGGCTCCCATCCGTCTGGAGTCGATTGAGTTTGCCCAGCCTGTAATCTCCGTCGCGGTCGAGCCAAAGACTAAGAGCGACCAGGAAAAGATGGGCATGGCGCTCAACAAGCTGGCGCAGGAAGACCCAACCTTCAAGGTTCATACCGATCCCGATTCGGGACAAACCATCATCAGCGGTATGGGTGAGCTTCACCTCGAGATCATCGTCGACCGCATGATGCGCGAGTACAAGGTCGAGGCCAACGTCGGCAAGCCGCAGGTCGCCTATCGCGAGACCATCCGCAAGGCCGCAGAAGGCGAAGGCAAGTTCATTCGCCAGACCGGCGGTTCCGGCAACTACGGCCATGCCAAGATCAAGCTGGAGCCAAATCCTGGCAAAGGTTATGAGTTTGAGAACGACATCGTCGGCGGCGTAGTTCCCAGGGAGTACATCAAGCCGATCGATCAAGGCATTCGCGAGGCTCTCCAGGGCGGTGTGCTCGCCGGCTATGAAGTTGTGGACGTAAAAGCGATTCTCTACGACGGCAGCTACCACGAAGTCGATTCCAACGAAATGGCCTTCAAGATCGCAGGTTCACTGGCGTTCAAGGCGGCGGCTGCGAAGGCGCATCCTGTTCTGCTCGAACCTGTGATGTCGGTCGAAGTTGTCGTGCCGGAAGAGTACATGGGCACCATCATTGGCGACCTGAACTCAAGACGCGGACGCATTGAAGGCATGGAACACCGCGCCGGCTCGCAGGTGATCAAGGCCAACGTGCCGCTCAGTGAGATGTTTGGCTACGCGACCCAGATGCGCTCGAACACGCAGGGCCGCGCGACGTACTCGATGCATTTCAACCGCTACGAGG
Source organism: Terriglobales bacterium (assembly GCA_035567895.1). Taxonomy (NCBI): domain Bacteria; kingdom Pseudomonadati; phylum Acidobacteriota; class Terriglobia; order Terriglobales; species Terriglobales bacterium. Next base: position 43,440 of record DATMPC010000079.1, read on the forward strand.
AGGCACCGCGCGCGATCTCCGAAGAGATCATCGCAAAGGTGCAGGGGAAAAGCGCAGCATCGAAGTGAGCGCAATAGGCGCTTCGTTGTGGTTCGTGAGGTTTCGGTTAGAGAAGGGCGCGAGACGGATTTTGAAAGGATCTTCGGGGCGGAAGGAATCTGGCCGGATTTTCTAAAGCGCTCAAGGCGGTATCTGGGCAGCGAGCTTCGGCTCAAGTCCAAAGCGGAGCGGCGATTCAGGTTGGATGATTATTGGGAATCGCATCTTGGTTTTGAAGCGTTCCGGGCGATCCACCAGTTGGATTGCGACAGGTTCGACCAACTCATCGCTCGCGAAGAGTTGGTGGTAAGAGAAAGGTTTCTCGGAGCGTTCTATATGTCGGAGCGTTCTATATGGACGACTCCGAATCGGATGAAGGCGACGATCTGGTGCCTTCGTAAGAAGTTGAGCTAGCAGCTTAGAAGCTAGGAGCTTATACATGGCGAAAGAGAAATTTGACCGCAGCAAGCCGCACGTGAACGTGGGGACGATTGGACATATTGATCACGGCAAGACGACGTTGACGGCGGCGATCACCAAGGTGCTGTC
>DATMPC010000080.1 GCA_035567895.1 Terriglobales bacterium
GACTGGTAGTCCCGCGCACATTCACGTCGGCGACTTGCAGATAGCGCGCCGTGGTTTCGAGGTTGGCGTGGCCGAGCAGAATCTGAATCGTTCGGAGATTAACGCCAGCTTCGAGCAAGTGGGTGGCGAAGGCGTGCCGCAAGGTCTCCTCATGCTGCTCATGAACTGCACCCAACTAGGATTTGCTATCGGTGGCATCCGTTCTATGGCGCAGAAGTTGAAGTAATTCGCTATCTAAGGAGAACTGACTCTGTAATTCTGATTATCAGGCTTCCCGGCGGCATGCAAGTAGCGGTACCCGATTGGATGTTGAATCCGCAAGTCTGTGATCGGTTCACTAACGAAGCGGAACCACGAGTCTCGATCGATACGCTGTTTGAGCTGCGCCGGCTGATCGACGGGCAGCGTCTTGGGAAAACTCCTAAGGATCGTGGTTGTGCAGAATCTCCATCAGGAGGTAAGAATGCACAGCAACGAAAGTCCGTCCATGTGGCAACGCAAGCTGCGCTTCGAGGACGAAGAGATTTGGACCGTGCTTCCGGCATCGGTAAGGGAACAGTGCCTAACTCTGTGGCGCCAGGTGCTCGTAAGCGTTCTCAAGACCAACAACGGGAGGCAGAATGAGCGAGAAGCTTAAGGTACACCATCTCAAGCGAGGAGCCTATGTTTACGTGCGCCAATCGACGCCCTATCAGGTACGCAATAACCTGCAGAGCAAAGAGCGCCAGTATGCTCTGGAGGGCCAGGCACAACAGCTCGGCTTCAGCAAGGTAGTAGTAATCGATGAAGATTTGGGCCGCTCCGGTTCCGGCATTCAGGAGCGGCCGGGCTTCGGCCGGTTATTGGCATCCGTCTGCCAGGGTCTGGCCGGAGCGGTGTTTGCGTTGGAAGCTTCTCGATTGGCGCGCAACAATCGCGATTGGCATCACCTAGTTGATCTCTGCGCACTAACGGAAACTCTGCTAATCGATAGCGACGGCATCTACGACCCACGACAACTTAATGACCGCCTTGTCCTCGGCTTAAAAGGCACTATGTCGGAGTTTGAGCTTGGACTGATGCGGCAACGCGCCCGTGAAGCCTTTGAGCAGAAGGTACGACGCGGCTACGCATTATGGGAAGTGCCGGTGGGATTCATCCGGACCGAAGAGGGTCGAATTGAGAAGACGCCCGATCGCCAAGTACAGCAGGCGATCGTCAGCGTGTTCCGGAAATTTCAGCAATTAGGAAGCGCGCGACAGGCGACCATTTGGTTCCGGGAAGAACAAATCCTCCTCCCAAAAACGAAGCCGGGAACCGCCGGGCAGGAGGTGATTTGGGGGGTGCCGAGCAGCGGAAGGATTCGTCAGATGCTGAAGAATCCTTGCTACGCCGGAGCATTCTCTTATGGCAGGACCGCGGCGCGAACCAGGATCGAAGAGGGGCGTGCCCGGCAAAGCTCGCGTTACCGAAAGCCACAGAATGAGTGGAAGGTATTGCTTATCGGTCATCATCCGGGTTACATCAGTTGGGAGGAGTATTTGGAGAACCAACAACGGCTGGAGGCCAATGTGGCCATGTACGAGGGTGAAGGCAGCGGAGCCGCAAAGATGGGAGCCGCTTTGTTATCTGGTTTGTTGCGCTGCGGTCGCTGCGGCAGGAAACTGCAAGTTGTCTACAGCGGCACCAGCGGGCGCGTGCCGCGCTACGTCTGTCGGGGTGATCGAGGAGATCGCGAGTCCAGCCGATGCTTAACAGCCGGCAGCTTGCGGTTGGATCGGGCTGTTGCTCAGAGTGTGCTGGCTGCGATCCGACCTGCTGGGATTGAGGCTGCGATCAAACTGGTGGAATGCACCCAGGTCGAAGACGATGAGAAGCGGAAGGCGCTAGAACTGGCATTAGAACGAGCTCGCTATGAAGAAAAACGAGCCCGTCGGCAGTTTGATGTTGTCGAGCCCGAAAACCGTTTAGTGGCGAGTGAATTGGAGGCTCGCTGGAATGGCGCGCTAGCGCAGGTAGCCGAAGCGGAGGCCCGGCTCGCGGCCGCGGGAAATGCGGCTGAGCCGCTGAGTGAACGGCAAAAGCAAGAGCTGGCGGCGCTGAGCGAAGATTTGATGGCGCTGTGGAATCATCCGGACGCACCGATACCGCTAAAGAAGCGAATCCTGCGGACGATATTGACGGAGATCATCATCGACAATGATGCAGATTCCGCGAGCCATCGCCTGCGCCTGCATTGGGCTGGTGGAGTACACACGGAACTGCGCGTGGAGCGTAACAAGCCAGGGCAGCATCGCCACAGTGCGGATCGTTCTGTAATTGAGTTAGTAAGTGAACTAGCAAAGATCTGTCAGGATAAGACGATCGCGGCGATCCTGAACCGCCTGGGCTACACGACCGGTCAAGAGAAGACGTGGAATGCATCTCGTGTGGCCGGACTGCGCGGATATCACAAGATCGCTCCCTTCCAAAAGCAGAATGGCTGGGTCACGCAGGAGGAGGCAGCGCGTGAACTGCAGGTGAGCGACACGGTAGTGAAGCGGCTAATTCGAGAGCGCGTTCTTCCAGCCAAGCAAGTTGTCAAGTTCGCTCCATGGATCATCGAGAAAAAGGACTTGTTACTATCGGCAGTACAGCAACAGGTAAAAGCGGCCCGGCGCGGTGGCCATAGACTCCCGCAGATCGTGCTTGGTCAAGGCCAATTGTCTTTAGAATGAACGAACTCTAAAAGGTGGTGCATTATGCCTATGCATGCCGCAGCAAGTGCGGATGAACGGACTTCGCGATGCCGGCGGAGCGGGCCGCGTTCCGGCAAGCCCGGAAGATCGTTTTCACCGAGATCGGCTGGTTTGGATCGGCGCCGGGAAATAGCCAGTCCGTAGGCCGCCTGGTT
>DATMPC010000081.1 GCA_035567895.1 Terriglobales bacterium
GCTGCGGTTACTTTAACCAGGGTCGCAGGCTATCGCCGCTCCCCCGGGGGAGAACAACGACGCCCAATTATTCGCTCAATCACGCACGCTCCGGATCAGACAGACTTACAGCCTCGGCTTCTCTAATGGGAAGTCGACCTCGCCGCTCCGGACCGTGGCCATTTTATCTCGAAGTGATTTTCATAAGCTTTCGCGGGCCGGAGGCCCTAAAGGACAGACTTGGAAACGACGCCTGGCATTAATCGTTCGATCCGGGGGTGACGCATGGACGCCTTGCGGCGCGTGCTCTTCCCTGCAATACTCGGCGGACCTATACTTTAGTCGGCTGTAATCTACAGGAGAATCCTCTTCCTTTAGCCGCTCGTACAGTTCAGGCTCGGCCTACGGCCACTCCAGGAGACACATTCATGCCTTACTCAGGAATTGCTGCTGTATCGACCAGCTTGCGATCACAATTTCTCGATGGATTGATTCCTGATCATCGCAAGAAAATCTTGGCAGCTGCAACACCACGCCGATTCTTCGCCAATTCGGTGGTTACAAACCAGGGTGACTCTGCCGACCATTTTTTCCTGTTGACGAAAGGACTTGTCAGAGCCTTCTTCGTTGCAGAAGAGGGCAAGAAGCTTCTCTTTCAGTGGCTTGGACCAGGAGATCTATTCGGCGGTCGGGCGGTTCTGTCGGACCATTGTTCTTATCTCTTCAGCACAGAAGCAGTAACGGACAGCTCGGTGTTGGTGTGGGATCGTCCCACGATCCGGGATCTTGTCGTGCGGTATCCCAGATTGTTGGAGAACACATTGTCAACTGCTTCAGACTACGTGGCTTGGCATCTCACCTCTCACATCGCTTTAGCTTGCCACACCTCTCGACAGCGGGTTGCTCATGTACTCGTTACTCTTGCCCGGACTATCGGTAAGAAGGTTGCGGGTGGTACTGCACTCCAGATCACAAACGAGGAGTTGGCTGACGCCGCGAACGTCACGCCTTTCACTGCTAGCCGCCTAATGAGCAAGTGGCAACGTGACCTCGCCTTAGTAAAGCGTCGCGGCACGGTTCTGCTCCGATCGCCTGAACGGCTGTTTTTGCGTACCATGTAACTGCGGCTCGATTGCCATTCTGGTTTCCCGTTGCTGTTCCATCCCGGAATTGCTCCCAGAGCAAGTTCAAGGCTGCTTGGGCCACGACGGTATTAATCCTGCGTGTGAGGCACAAGAAATGTCGATCATCGAGCGTTCAGCGCCTCTTTGCGAAGAGCGTTTCATTCGGCTTAAGCAAGTCGCGCTGGCGTGCCCAGTCATCGAGCCGTGCGAGCCTTTCGCGAAAACTAAGGTCTTTCATATCTTCAATAGCACATAAACCGAGTAGAAAATACGCTTTGCGGTCATCTTTCGGCCATGCATCTGTTGGAAATTCCAAACCTGCACGTTTGCAAAAATGTTCCAAACGCTTCAACAATTCGTGCTCCTGGACGCGATGCGTGGTTGTGATCTTCTTTTCAAGAAATTCCATTTGACACTCGATTTTGTATTTACCACACAGAGGATGCAGGGCTGGGCAGGGAAGCGGCTTAGGCAGCTCCCTAAGTCTTGATAAACGCCTCTTAGGGCTCGGGCAAGGGGGGCTCTGCGCTGCGTCCTCATCCAAGTCCTAATCGCCCTGGCTCGCTCTGGCGCTATTTCTAGGTCGTTTCACGTTGCCAAACAACTAGGGAAAGGCCTAGCTGACGCCTCGGCGTAAGATGGGCCGAACCAAAACTAACGCGGTAGGGACCACGTTCCCGCAGTCGTGTCGATCGCGATGAGCCGATCCCGTCGCGCAGGTCGTTGACTGCGGCGGCGTAGGACGGGCCACCAAAATCGCCGCAAGCGTTGGCCACCATGCGCTTTTTCGCCGTTTTCCGCCAGACGATAGACGACCCATTGCTCCGTCGCTTCCCACAGTAGTGCGTGAAGCCCAGGAGCGTAAAAGCCTCCGGTTTCCCTTCACCACGCTTCTCCCGATTTTGCGCGGCGAACCGCCCAACTCGATCAGTCGCGTTTCTCCGGATGGACGGTCGATCCTTCAGGCGCGCCCAGTTCGTCCGACGCCTTGACGGCAACGATTCAGTTATTTCCGGGACACCGCACTAGCACGAGGATGCCCGGTAACAGTTCTGGTTGAGAGCGGGTGCGCCACGCAGACCATCTCGACGGTACGGATGATTCTTTCCAAAAGACGCGCCTCAGGTTACGAAAGCGGCGTAGAATACAAGGCAGAGGGGCCGATTCGACGCGGTCGAGTGGCAGGCACTGGAGCGAATCCATGCGGTTCTCTCGATGTCATCTCCGGAGTACATTCAGTTGTGCTGCGATGTTCACCGCCATCGCCCTTACTGGCTGCGGTGATTCCTGTTTTGTCGGCTTTTCCAATAATGGCAACGGTGGTCTCATCGTAAAAGTGGCAAATCCGCCGCCCAGCTGTTCGCTTTCTCAGGTCCACGGCGCAATGAGTGTGGTTGCGCTTAAATCCTCACTCTGCGAGACCTGTACGGCTGCCACCCGCGTGGAACATGTTTTTGTGACCTTGCGAGGCATTCAACTTCGGCCTGGCGCCAGCGAAGACGCGCGTTCTCCCAATTGGCTCGAACTCGCCCCCCACCTCGCAAAGGAACCCCGTCAAATTGACCTAATGGGTAACCCTATGCCGATAATTCTGGCAGAGAGTGCAAACGTTCCTGCGGGAAGCTATCGCGAAGTCCGCTTGCAATTTTTCGATGGCTCCCCCGCAAGCGCCGAAGAACTTCCCGCCGTGAATGTCTGCGGAGAGACGCGATGGAATTGCATCGTCATGGCGGATGGACACGTCGAGCGGCTACGCTTGCCCGGTGACCAGCCGGAGCTTCTCATTCCTTCCCAGAGTATTGAGAACGACTCAGTCGTGGTTTTGCCAGACGCCAGGGTGGACCTGCAGCTTAGCTTGGAGCCACATCAGGGCTACTATATTTCCAGCAGCGAAGCATGGAGGCTGCAGAGCACCCTCGTGGGGCGAGCCACAGTCGTGCGGCAACGTTCTCTCGAGGCAGAAACCTCTACTCCCGATTGAGGTCTCGCACCAGGTATCAGCTGATCTGTGACAGTCGGTTGTTGAGCTTCGTAGAACACCGCTCCTTGGTACGTCATCTCTTAAGATGCGAAAGATGTCGAACGAATGAACCATGGCAGGCCACATCTTCCTTCCGTCCCGGCTTGTGTTCGCCCGAGCAGGTCTGCATTGGAGCTAGACAGGCGACCGAACTCCCGATTGGGCTGCAGGTAGTAGAGATCACGGGGGTGGATAATGCGAGTGGCGAAATCATCCTAGATGAATCGGAGCACATTCTTATTCAGTTTGGTCTGCGTGCCCGCCGCTGAGCCATGCTTGCCCGGCAGCTAAAGCTCTCGATATAGTAGGTGGCTGATGGCAGGCTGAGGTCGTTCCTCCCTACCTTACCCCAACGAGCGGAGTTCGTTGTCACTGTGGCGAAGACGAGCGTGACCAAGTCGAAGGAATCAGAGAGCGGTAAACTACGGATCGGTGACGATTGGAATGCTATCCGTATCATTGCCCTGTCACAAAGCAATCCGCTTAAGGCCATCGCCGAGTTGGTCGAAAACAGTATCGATGCGCACGCCAAGACAATTGCCATCACGCGCGGTCGCGAGCACGACGAACACTATCTAACGGTCAAGGACGATGGCGACGGCGTTCCTCGCGATGCGAACGGACTGCCTGACTTCAAGTACGTCGCAACTCATATCTGCGACTCGGTCAAGCGACGCCTGAAGGCAGACGGTGCTGGACTCGGCTTACAAGGGGAATTTGGCATCGGTCTGTTGAGCTTCTGGACCGTGGGCGACACGCTCACGATGACTTCTACAAGTTCCGACGAGCGT
>DATMPC010000082.1 GCA_035567895.1 Terriglobales bacterium
TTCCGCTCCAGCGAAGGGATGTTTCAGCCCGCAGGTACAGGCACCGCGACCGCCGCTCTAAACGTGCACTTGGAGTGCATGCCGGATGTGTTCTTTCAGAAACTCGAATTGAACTCGCTGCGGTTCTACCTATCAGGCGAGAGCAACATCGTCGGTTCGTTATATGAATTGCTCTTCAATAACTGCATCGCCATCACCGCTCGGGATGCAGAGAAGCCGAACTCCAAGCCGATAGTTCTTTTCGACTCCTCTCTCGGTAGCCCTTCTCCCTTGCGGCAAGTGGGCTTCGGTGAGAACGAAGGAGTTCTTCCTTACACTGGCCGTTCCTTTTTGGGATTTAGACTGTTGCAGGAGTACTTTACCTTTCCCGAGAAGTTCTATTTCTTCGATCTTCAATCGCTGAATACTCTTCGCGAGCAAGGTTTTGGAACAAAGTGCGAACTGGCGTTTCTGTTTTCACGTTTCGAGCGGCCTGAGCGTCACCAGATGCTGGAGCTTGGGGTTTCGCAAAGCACGGTTAAGCTAGGCTGCACGCCAATCATCAATGTCTTCTCGCAGGTTGCCGAGCCGATTCGGGCGGACGGAAGCAAGTTCGAGTATCAGGTGATCGCGGACTTGCACCGTCAGAGCACAACCGAAATCTACTCGATCGACGAGGTAACTGCCCAGGACGCTCGCACCCGCAGCCTGGTCGAATTCCGGCCGTTCTATGCACTGCGGCATGGCGCAAGCGAGAGCGAAGCTGCAAAGTATTGGCACGCTGTGCGCAAAGGCTCGGAACTCCACGAGGACGCCCCCAGCGAAATGTACCTGTCGCTGGTCGATCTGTCGGGGGAACCGCTACACCTCGACTCTGCTGCGATCACGGCGAGATGCACATGCACGAATGGAAGCCTGCCTTCCAAACTCCCTATCGCAGCTCAGAATGGATCGCAAACAGAGAGTTCCGGAGCAGGGGACTTCAACCTCGAAGGATTCTCCGCAGTCAAGAAAGTGTTTGCTCTGCGCCGGCCAACACCAACATACCGTCCGCCTCTCGGCAAAGCGACGCTGTGGCAGTTGATCTCGCACCTCTCGCTGAATTACCTATCGCTCGTGGACCAGGGCAAAGAGGGCTTGCAGGAGATACTCAGGTTGTATAACTTCTCCGACTCGCTGTATCTGCGAAATCAGATCAGCAGCATTACAGACATTCACAGCCGGCGCCATTATGCGCTGGTCACGTCAGATGAAGGCGGTGCGAGTTTCGCGCGCGGCACTCGCGTCGAGGTTGAGTTCGACGAAGTTCAGTTTGCAGGCGAAGGAGTGTTTCTTTTCTGCGCTGTGCTCGAGCGCTTCCTTGGCCACTACGTCTCCATGAACAGTTTTTCTCAGCTCACTGCCTCGAGCAAGCAGAGAAAGGAGGCGATCCGCGAATGGCCACCCCGCTCCGGAAACCAGATCCTGATGTAGAAATTCAGGCCGAACTTTCCGATGAGTCGCTGCAACAACTGCGCGCCAAGCCGTGGAGCGTTTCCTTCTTCCAGGCAGTGCGGTTGCTGCGTCGCGCGTTTCCGCAACGCGGAGCGGTGGGAGAGTTTGTTCCTCCCGCGAATGAACCGGTGCGCTTCCAGGCCAATCCGACTCTAGCGTTTCCTGCCAGCGAAATTCAGTCACTCGATTGGCCTGAGCGAAGAGACGAGCCTGCGCAGATGAAGGTCAATTTCATGGGCCTGTGTTCGCCATCGGGCGTGATGCCAACCCCATATACCGAGTTGATACTCGAGCGCGTCCAAAAGAAGGACAACGGATTCCGCGATTTCCTGGACATCTTCAATCATCGCCTGATTTCGCTCTTCTATCGCGCGTGGGAGAAATATCGTTTCTTTGTTCGCTACGAGCGGCGTGAACCTGACTCGCTTTCTCCTCTCCTCATGAGTTTTGTCGGATTGGGAACGAAGGGATTGGCCGCGCGACAGGAAGTTGGCGACGAGTCGCTGATGTTCTACGCAGGGTTATTGGGACAGCACCCGCGCTCGGCCCTGGCGCTGAAACAGCTTTTGGCTGACTACTTCGACGTGCCCGTTGAAGTAGAGCAGTTTGTAGGCAAGTGGGTTCCTCTAGCTACGCGGGATCAGACCGAATTCAAAGACGCTGAACGAGTGACCGAGCAACTTGGGTACGGAGCAGTTGTTGGCGACGAAGTATGGGATACCCAGTCCACCGTGCGAGTGAAGCTCGGGCCACTCAGCCGCGAGCGCTATCTCGATTTCTTGCCGCGCCCTGGATCGAAGGGCTACGCAGTTCTTGATTCTATTTTGAAGTTCTATTGCGGGACAGAAATCGATTTTGAGGTTCAGCTTATCCTCGATCGTAATGAAGCGCCGGGGTTGGAGCTAAGCGGAGATGCGGATTCGAATCTTCTGTTGGGTTGGACCACCTGGATCAAGAACGTTCCACTCGATCGCGATCCCGGGGAAGCCGTGCTGCAACTGAGTTGAAAGGACTTGAGCTATGAGCATCAATCTGAAGTCGCTGATCGGCAGGTTAAACGACTCGACGCGCGGAACACTTGAAGCCGCTGCCGGACTTTGCCTGAGTCGCACCCACTACGACATTGAGCCTGAGCACTTCTTGCTGAAGCTGCTCGACAAGCCCGACACGGATGTGCCGATGGTGTTGAAACACTTCGGCGTCGATAAGTCAAAGCTCACGGCCGACCTGAACCGCAGTATCGACAAATTTAAGTCGGGTAATGCGCGCACGCCGGCCATCAGTCCTTCTCTTCTGCGCGCGCTCACAGAAGGATGGACCATTGGCTCGCTTAATTACAGCGCAGGACAGGTCCGCTCCGGCTTCGTGCTGCTGGCGTTACTCAGTGAAGACGACCTCTCGCGGCTCATGCGCGAAATCAGTCCGCGCGAGTTCGAGAAGATCAATCTCGAGAGCCTGCGAAAGGATTTCTTTGCCCTGACACAAATGTCATCCGAGACGGCCTCGCCACTCGCGGCTGATGGCGGTATCGCTCAAGCTGCGCCGGGAGCGCCGGCCGGCGGTGGAAAGACTCCTCATCTCGATCAGTACACCACCAATCTCACCGAGAACGCTCGCAAGGGAAAGATCGATCCCGTTCTGGGACGCGATAGTGAGATCAGGCAAATCATTGACATTCTCATGCGCCGCCGTCAGAACAACCCTATTCTTACCGGCGAGGCCGGCGTCGGTAAGACCGCCGTTGTCGAGGGTTTTGCTCTACGCTTGGCGAAAGGCGATGTGCCGCCACCCTTGAAAAAAGTAAATCTTCATTCGCTCGATCTCGCCTTGCTGCAGGCCGGCGCGGGCGTAAAGGGCGAATTTGAAAATCGTTTGAAGGGGCTAATTGAAGAAGTAAAGTCCTCGCCGAGCCCGATCATTCTGTTCATCGACGAGGCCCACACTATGATTGGCGCTGGCGGGCAGGCTGGGCAGAACGACGCTGCCAACCTCTTGAAACCGGCCCTCGCGCGCGGTGAGTTGCGCACCATCGCGGCGACCACGTGGTCCGAGTACAAGAAGTATTTTGAAAAAGATGCGGCGCTCGCACGCAGATTCCAGGTAGTGAAGGTTGAGGAGCCGGAAGAAGATCAGTGCTCAACCATGCTGCGCGGCATCGTCGCGTCGCTGGAAAAGCACCACAATCTGCGGATTCTCGATGAAGCCGTTACCGCGACGGTAAAGCTGTCAAATCGTTATTTAGCCGGCCGGCAGCTTCCGGATAAAGCTGTTAGCGTGCTGGACACGGCCTGTGCTCGGCTTGCCCTGGGTCAAAACGCTACTCCTCCTGCGATCGAAGACGCAGTGCGGAGGCTGGATGATCTTGAGGTGCAGCAACGAATTCTCGAGCGCGAGACAGCGGTCGGCGCAGATCATCAGCAACGCCTGGCCGCAATTGCTGAAGAAAGAACGCAAGTCAGCGCCCGTCTGGATTCCCTGCAATCGCGTTGGGAAAAGGAAACAAATCTCGTCCAAAAGATCCGCGAGATTCGTACTCAGCTTGAAGGAGCTGTTGCTTCAGCGCCGGTTGCACAGGATGGCGGGGCAGCGGCGGCTCCGGCACTTAACCCAGAGGTCAGTACGGAATCTCTAGCCAAACTCGAAGCTGAACTTGAAGCGTTGCAAGGCGACGAGCCGTTGATGAGAGTCTGCGTCGATACGCAAACCGTCAGCGAAGTGATCTCCGGCTGGACGGGTATTCCGGTCGGCAAGATGGTGAGGGATGAGATCGGTTCCGTGCTCGATTTGAGCCAGCAACTGGGGGTTCGCGTGATTGGACAGAATCACGCACTCGACTCCATAGCGCAGCGGATTATCACCAGCCGCGCGAGTCTCGACGATCCCGGCAAACCTGTGGGCGTGTTCCTTCTCGTAGGGCCAAGCGGTGTTGGCAAAACGGAAACCGCTTTGGCGCTTTCCGATCTGCTGTACGGCGGAGAACGGAACCTGATCACAATCAATATGTCGGAGTTTCAGGAAGCGCATACCGTTTCGACGCTCAAGGGATCGCCTCCGGGATATGTCGGTTACGGCGAAGGCGGAGTGCTCACAGAAGCCGTCCGTCGCCGCCCGTATTCCGTAGTGCTGCTTGATGAAGTCGAGAAGGCCCATCCAGACGTTCTTGAGCTCTTCTACCAGGTGTTCGACAAGGGAAATATGGAAGATGGCGAGGGAAGGGAAATCGACTTCAAAAACAACGTCATTCTTCTCACCACGAACGCGTGCACCGACACGTTGATGAAGCTTTGCGCAGATCCCGAAACCATGCCTGGATCCCACGGACTGGTGCAAGCCCTCAAGCCGGAGCTGAACAAGATTTTTAAACCTGCATTCCTCGGGCGCATGATGATTGTTCCTTACTTCCCAGTCCGGGACGAAGCGCTCAAGCGCATCGTCGTGTTGAAGTTGGACAAGATCAGGCGCCGTTTGCAGGAGAATCATGCGGTCGCCCTGCTGTACGACGACACGTTGGTGAGCGAGATTGCGAAGCGGTGCACTGAAGTCGAAAGCGGCGCGCGCAATATCGACAATATCCTGAGCAATACGCTGCTGCCGGAAATCTCGCGCGAGCTACTGGGACGTATGGCGGAAGGTCTTGAACTCGAATCGGTGACAGTTGGCATTGGAGCGGATGGCAAGTTCACTTACAGCTGGGGAAGCGGACGTGTCGAAGTCTCGACCGCGGAAGTTCCAGCACGAACTGAGCAGCCTGCCGCGTAAGTGGGAGATAAATGGCAACGCCACAGCTGAAACAGAAGGGGCGTCTACTCGAGGTGAAGACCCAACTCAAGGGGCCTTACTCGACGGATGCGCTGGTCATCAACGGTCTCTCCGGATCGGAGGCGGTGTCGAGCCTCTTCTGTTTCAAAGTGGAACTTCTTGCCGAGGCGCTCCCCGAGGTTGACGTGCTCGACCTGAATGGTAAAGCGGTCAGTGTGAGCATGCAAACCGGCGACGGAGTGCGCTATTTCAACGGGATCATCAGAAGAATTGCTCGCGGAAGGGGTGAGCGGGCAGATCGCGGCCGTGGCTTTCGGCACTACCATGCGGAAGTAGTTCCTTGGATGTGGCTGCTTACGCAACGCGCGGGATGCCGCATCTTTCAGGACCTCACCGTCCCCGAGATCATCAAAAAGATCTTCGAGGAGTATAAGGGCGCCTTTAGCGATGTGGTCAAGTACGACGACGCCACGACTCCCGATCGTCATCTACCGCTGGATTACTGCGTTCAATATCGCGAGACCGACTTCAATTTCGTCTCGCGGCTCATGGAGCAGGAAGGCATCTGTTACTACTTCGAGCACGATGATCAGGGCCACAAGCTGATATTCAGCGACACGCAAACGTCCTTTATTCCCATAAGCGGTAAGAGCACCATACTGTTCGAGCCAGATCAAGGTTACGGTGAACGCGAGGACGTGATCTCGGATTGGGAGCACGCCTGGAATCTAAAGCCGGGCAAGTACGTGATGAGAGATCATCATTTCGAACTCCCCGCCGACCCGTTGGAGGTGATTGAGAAGGACGGTTTCCTCGAGATGTATGACTATCCCGGCGAGTTCACAGCACGTTTCAACAAACCTGGGGATCGCTTGGACAAGGTGAAACAGGAGGGTGAGAAATTGGTAAGAGTCCGCTTTGAGGAAGAACTGCAGGGCGGATTTAGCTATGGGGGGAGTTCAACTTGTCGAAATTTCTGTGCGGGCCGCACCTTCAAGCGGGACGACCCTTCAGACCGTTTGTCGATGGACACTTTTATTCTTCTCTCAGTGAATTTTTCCGCCGCGCAGACTCCCGATTACATCTCCGGAGGCCAGACTTCCGGCAATCCCTATCACAATAGTTTTGCCTGCATGCCTTTTGCGGGAGCCTATGGCAGCGCAATTCGGCCAAAGCGCTTTACGCCGAAGCCCATCATCGCCGGGCCGCAGACCGCGACAGTAACGGTTAAGAAGGGTGAAGACAGTTGGCTCGACAAGTTTGGACGTGTGCGGGTGAAGTTTCATTGGGACCGGGACCCGAATAACGATGAGACCTGTTCGTGTTGGGTGCGTGTTTCGCAACCTTGGGCCGGCACCAACTGGGGAGCGCACTTTTGGCCGCGCGTCGGCCAGGAGGTTGTGATCGAGTTTCTCGAAGGCGATCCCGATCGTCCGATCATAACCGGGTCCGTCTACAACCCTGCGAATATGCCGCCATATAAGCTGCCCGACAACTACACGCGCAGCGGCATCATCACGCGCAGCTCAAAGGATGGCGCCAGCAAGAATTTTAACGAGCTTCGATTCGAAGACAAGAAGGACCACGAACAATTATTTATGAATGCCGAACGCGACATGGATCAGCGCGTCGAGCATGATATGCGCGAGTTTGTAGCCTGCAACCAACACTTGATCGTTGGCGCCTCACAGTTCCAGGCGATTGGCGGGGAAAAGCACGAGCATGTGAAGAAGGACCACATGGAGAAGATTGATGGAGATGCCTCGCGAACCGTAGTCGGCGAGCACATGGAGAAAGTCTCAAAGGACTTTTCTCTTGCTATCGACGGTGATCGCAAGGAAAACGTCAAGGGGAAGATTTCGGTCCAGGCTCTCAATCGCCACGAGAAAATCAACCAGAGTTACGCGCTTGAAGCGGCACAAGAGATCCATCTCAAGTCCAATTTGAACGTCGTGATTGAAGGAGGAGTACAGCTCACGATCAAGGTGGGCGGCAATTTCGTCAGCATTAGTCCGGCAGGAGTCACGATTCAGGGAACAATGGTTTTAATCAACAGCGGTGGCGCGGCAGGCTCGGGTGGTGGTTCATCACCGTCGGACCCGAAGGCTCCGAAGGATGTAAAGGGTCCGCAGACCGCTGATGACGGATCGAAGGGCGGAGCTCTCTAAGGGAATTATCTATGCCTCCAGCAGCACGAGTCACCGACATGCATACTTGCCCGATGGTGACTGGCGTAGTGCCGCACGTCGGTGGGCCAATTCTGCCACCCTGTGCTCCGACTGTCTTGATCGGCATGCTTCCGGCAGCTCGAGTCACCGACATGGCCACATGTGTTGGTCCGCCAGATGTGATTGTGAAGGGCTCGCCAACGGTGTTGATCGGGAATTTGCTCGCTGCTCGCATGGGCGACATGACAGCTCACGGTGGAATAATCATCCTCGGCTGCCCGACTGTGATCATTGGTGAGGCCGGCGGCGGACCTCCTTCGGCCCCAATTCCAGCGGTTTCGGCACCGTTAGTCTTTGCGCTCATGGCCGGGGAGCCAGACATCGCGTTCAAGTTTCCGGTGGACGGTTGTTACGCGCGCGCTCATCTTATGGTACAGCGCATGCAGAATATGGGTCTCAAACCGGGGAAGGTGTGGACATTTTCCAGCGATCCGGCGAATGATCCATTATGGGTCGACACTCCGAACCATCCAGATGGCAAGGTTGAGTGGGGCTATCACGTGGCGCCAACCATTCCAGTGGAGAATGAAGACGGCACGATGCAGGATATGGTTGTCGATCCCTCGATGTTCGACCATCCAGTTACGATAGAAGAGTGGAAGGACGCCCAACACGATCATCCATATGTGAAGCAAACGGCCCCAGGAGAACCTCCCATTCCGTCTCGCGGTGGTTCGGGATATTGGCCATCAAGCGATCCGCCTGAGGGTGCAGACGAGAACGCCAAAGAGACCATGGAAGAATACAAACGCTATGAAGGTACTCGCGGTCCTTAGTTAACGGAGCCTCATGATGCCGGATTTGATGTTGGCGATGATAAAGCTGGTCATCGTTGTTGGAATTCAGAAGACCGATTCTGGATCTGTGATTCGTTTCGAACAGAACGAGTCGGCGAATCTACCGAGCAGCAACTCCGATTATCCTTATTATCTGAAGCTTGCCGAAAGAAGCTTGGAGAGAAAACATCCAGTGGGGGTTGGGCTCAAAGGCCACGAAGTGACCGAATTCTCGCGTGCCGAAGCAGATATTGTTTCGCATCTGGTCGATAACCGGCAAAAGAATCGGCTGGAGGTTGGCTTTCAGGGGCACGATGGACTGTTCTCATTGCACCATAACCATCCAGAGTTCGGCCGAATCGTCGATGCGCTTAAGGTTTCTTTAAAGGAAAAGAAACAGATTTGGTTTGTTGCCAAGAAGCCGCTGCTTGCTCTGCAAGACGCCAAATTTCTGGCGCCACCTTCGCCTCGGTAGCCCGGATGCGTAGCAACACCTTACTTATTGCTGGATGGCTGCGTAGCCACCTGAGACCAGCAGCCGGAGAATCTCTGCAAACTGGCTGAATGATGTCCCCGGTTCGAACATCTCCTTCACCCTAAACATCTCGAACAGTTCCTCGCCGGACCGACTACCGTCACACGCTGCGAGCAATTCGAGCGTCCAACCGGGTGCCTCGAGTTCCATCTTGAATGGCTCGTCAATCAGCAGGTGCTGCTTTTCCAGCGCCCAATTGCACTCCCGGAGGACATAAGCGGCGTTCAAACGGCACTCAGATGCCTTTAAGCGCGCCGTGCGAAGCATGTCCACATCCTGACCTCGCGCTACTGTACGCTCCCATTCCAGGACTGATTCAATGTCCTTTAGTCCGAAGCTCTTTCCAGCGGTGCGTCGGGTCGTAAATCCAGCGCGATTTTCGCCGTGGCGGTAGATAAACATGCCACCGAAGACGAAGCTGACGATCTTCAGCAGCTTCAAGACCTCCTTCCAGCGCTGCACCTGCTCCAATGAGCCTTTCCCGCGAATAACGTCATTCAGTGCCTGGACAGCCGGTTCCATCTCGCTACGCACAAATAAACCGATGTCGAATTCGCTGGACTTTTCACCTAACCACTTTCGGATTCGCTCCTCAAAGGGTTCGTTCAAGCGGTCCGTGCCCAGCGAAACGCAGATAAACAAGCCCTTTTCCTCGAGGTAATTGGGCAAGTCCTGCACCATGCGGCGTGTAATTTGCTCGCCGTCCTGCCCACCGTCGTAGAAAACGTACTTGGGTTCCAATACGGGAACGTACGGAGGATGCGCCACGATGCGGTCGAATTTGCGACCCTTTGCAGGGGAATAAAGATCACCTTGGGCATTGGTTACGTTCGGAATCCCATTCAGGCGGCGGTTGAATTCTGCGAAATGCACGCTGCGAGCGGCGATATCGAACGCCCAGGCATGCTCAGCTCCGTATCGTGTCGCTAAGAGAGCTGCGATGCCCGTCCCGGCGCAGAGTTCGAGGAATCTCTTGCAGGGCGTTGAAGGAATTGAAGACAGAAATCCGCGCGTTGTGCCCAGGATGGCCGGATATACGACGTCGGGCGGTGGTTGAAACGGTTTTCCATCGATCCCACACCAGCGGTCGGAGACGATGTAGAGACCAGTTGTCGCATACATTGCGACATTCGCTGCGAAGCGCCCGTTTTCCACTCCTGCGAGCCCCAAATCTGCCAGTAAATCCACCAATTCCTGCCCCAAAAGGCCGTGAAGTTCTGCTTGATCGAAGCTCCTTCCTTGCAGAAACAATCCGGCAAGCACAGCAAATGAAGGCGAGTCCTGAATTGCACGCGCCTCCACTTCAAACTGGGCTTCCCCTACATGATGCATGCGAAAATGGCCTTCCATGTTTTCTTGCACATATCCCATCTGTGAAAGCAGCTCCCGTAATCGCGAAAAATGCTGTTCGGTTCCGAAGCGAATGGGATAAGTCTCTAGCTGTAATTGAGGAATTGCACTCATAGAAGTGTGTGTTGGAGGGGGAAACGCGCGCAAGCGTAGCACAAAACTACGGAGCCATTAAGGCAAATTTGTTCGCAGCCTTTTGTGAAAGAAGCAGGCTTAGAACTATTTGCAGAGGGGTTGAGGGCAGTCAAGAAACGTCAGGGGCGATTTCCGCCCCTGAAAATTCCGTCTTAGAGCACCTTTCTAACGAGGGGTGCTGTAGTCGCGCGGTGGATTGTTGTTATCCTGCGGCTGATTGTTATAGTCGCGATTGTCCTGCGGCAATTGGCGGCCGTGGCCTTGATATCCGGTGTATCCATTCATCCGAACAGACTGATTCAGGCGGTAGTTCAATTCGGTCTCCGCCGGGATATTGAGTTCCTTGCCGCGAGTCAATACCTGCGCTCCGGCTCCCGCCGCCCCGCCTACGATCGCGCCGATGGCAGCACCTTTGCCGCCGCCAGCCAGCGCGCCGAGCAGCGTACCTGCCAGAGCGCCCCCGCCAACATATGCACCCGTGCGCTTGTTCATTCCCAAACCGCCGCGCTTGGTGCTGCCAGCGGCGCTAGTGCCTTCGGTGTCCATCCGGTAAGTGCGCCCATTCACTTCGATCGAACGCAAATCAAGGGTTAGGTCATCGGGCTTGTCGCTGGCTTGAGCCACGGCAAGCTGTGCGCGCGCACCGCGCGGGATGACAACGTTGCCGTTAGCATTGGTAATGTCACGAGAGATGGTTCCGGGGAATTGTGCGCCCGGAGAGACATTTCCACTCTTTGCATTGATGTCTTGATCGACGCGGACGTGCACTTCAGTGCCCGCCGGCAGCGTCGTCGATTGCGCGAACGCTCCAAAACTGAACAAGAGCATGGCGCAGAGTCCAACACGAGATGCGATTCTTCGCATGAAATTCCTCCTCAGATCCTCAGCAGACACTGGTCTCGTCTGTCTCTCTAGAGATGCAATAGAGCGCTGCCGAGTGCGCTGAGGGGAGTTGCGCACGTGAGCTGGAGGAGCAGCTCTGCTTCCTTCCGGAGCATTCGGTTTGGATAAAGAAGCCTGGGAACCTCGGCTACTCAGAAGGATCGATGCTGGAATGTGCGTATCGCGAAAGGGGCTATCTACTTTTTGACGGCGAAAAACACAATAAGAAGGATAGCCAAAAGAAACAGCAGATTTAGCACCAGGATCAACGGCATGTACTGGGACAACTTCGAAGGTTCCGCAACCGGAAGGTCAGGTGGTCTCGCCATCGGTGGGAGAGTGGTATTAGGCGGGGCCCATGGCTGCATGGTTTGAGTTGCAGATCTCTGACTCTGCGCGGAGCTTGCCGACCATATCTGGGTTGCCATTCCTGCGGGCAGCGAAGGCGCCGCCGGTTGTGGTGCGGGCCACGCATTCTGATTTGGGCTGGCAGGGACAGCCGCGGCGAATTTCTCTTGCAGAGCGCGCAATTCTGATCCCTTTACGATTCGGGTGAAATCACTTGGACCAGTCGCCGGAGGTGTTGCGGGAGCTGGATTTTCCGCTGGATGTGGAATAGATATTGGCGGTGCGGTCGGATTCTGCCCCGAAGGTGGCGCCGCGGATTGCGGCAGAGTTACTGAGTCCTGCACATGGAAGATACGCGTGAACTTCGCTGTGGGTGCAGGTTCCACGGTGCCGGACGCTCCACTGTTTGAGCCAAACACGCTTGCAAAGTCGTCGTTCTGTTTTGCTCCTTGAGCCAGCGTGCCAGGCTTGAGTGCCTCTTTAGGAAGAGATATTGCAAACATTGGACCGTCAGATGTCGGCGAACCTTCGGCTGCTGGCTTTCTCACGAAGAGTTGCGTCGCTTCAGACCAAGCGACATTATCGAGATCGCCTGGCTTTCTCTCTTCACCCGGCTTGGGAATATTCGCAAAGACGTTCACGTTCAGAGCGATCGTCATCGCATCTTGTGATGGAATATCGCCGCCCTTATCGGGACTCGGGGAATTATTCGCAGCCTTCGGTGTAGGCAGAGGTTCAATAGGCAGACGTTCAGGGATTGGATTCCTGAAAATAAACCGATCCGAATCCGTACGGATACCAAGTACGTCTGAATCGCTCGGCAATTTCTGGGTTGGGGCGTGTATCGACGAGGCATCCTGCTCCGAACTCTTCTGCGCTTTGCCAAAAACTCGTTCGAATTCCCGCTCTGCGTCTTCGCGCTCGCCCATTCTGATGTCTCCGGAGATAGGCAGTTAGCTTACCCCGAGAAAGGCGCTCAGTAAACATGTTCTTCTTGACTTTGGCGACATTCGTGCATACGATTCGTTTCCCATAACACCTGCTAGTTCATTCTTCCGTTTGGCCTAAAGGTCAACAAAATCAGGAGCAAGTCGCGGGAGTCCCAGAGAACTCGGGTGCGGTTTGATGGTGCTCTTGATGCGAACATTGTCCCCGGAACCTGGTCCCATTAATCCGCCGAAGCATTGTTCCGAGATTGTTGATCGATTCACACTTCCTTTCCTGAGTTTGCAGAAAGTCTTAGGACCAACGGGGATATTCAGGAGCAGATCCTAATGCCCGCCAAGCAAATCAGCGCGCGAAAGACGAACCTAGCTTTTTGCTTCCAGGAGCTTCTCACCGCCACCGTGAGGCTTCGCTTTAATCGGCAGTCTGCGCCTAAGCCAGATGTCTTCCGCGCCCACATGCGCGAAGCGTATCGCCTGGCTACGCAGGAGGCGGAGAGCAGCGGTTATCAGTCTGACTATGTGAACATCGCCGGACACGCAGTGATGGCCTTCCTGGATGAAACAGTCGCGATCTCGCAGAACACCGCTTTTTCCAGCTGGTGGATTTCGCCGCTGACGAAGGAACTCTTTCCGGAGGCTCCGGCAGATGCCTTCTACCGGGATCTCGAGGGTCTTCTCTCAACTATCGATTCGGTAGAAGTTGGAGACACAATTGAGGTTATGTATCTCTGTCTCCTACTGGGTTATCGCGGCGTCTTGACGAGTGATCGGTCGGGAGAGCTGTCGGATTTTCTCGACAAGATCAGCGCGAAGATGCTGCACATCCGCGGTGTTCGTGGATCACTCGTACCCGACTGGGGCGTGCCCCCTGAGCCGATTGAGCCTCTCCCCATTGGCGGAGCGCGTCGATTGGGTATCGCTGCGATAGCCATATCAGCGGCGATTTGCGTGATCGCTTTTGTAGCCAGCAAGTTCGCTTTGCTTTCCGGTGTGGCGGATATACGTTCGTTGGTGCGGTAAGGAATCACAGAAGGGAATTCGATGTTGACCAATGTCATTACGACTGCCGCGCTGATTCTTTACCTGTTGCTGGCTTGGTTTGTCGGTTCTCTCATGGGGCTCACTGGCACGCGGGTATGGGTTTTGCGCGCTGGGCTTTCCCTTATCGGGATTGTCGCTGCTGGAACGTTCCTGTGGTTCCGGCGCCGCCTGACGCAGGATGCGCTGCTGCGCGGCGCAAACGCTGCATATTTCCTTGATGTGGACAGACTGCTCAACGAGGCAGAGGGCAAGCTGAAGGCAGCGAAGGCGGGAAAGCTTGCAACTTTCCCGATCGTGTACGTGTTAGGCGAATCGAATACTGCAAAGACCACAACCATCCAGCACGGCGGACTTCATCCCGAACTGCTAGCTGGGGAGCCGGAGCGAGTTGGTCAAATTGAGTCCACAGCCAGCATTAATGTCTGGGCCGCGGGTGGAGCGATCTTCATCGAGGCCGGAGGCAAGATCTCCACGGACTCGCAATTGTGGACATATCTGCTGCGCAGGACGCAACCGGCAGAACTTTCCACTTCGGGACTGCCACCACGCGCTTTAGTCATTTGTTGCGACTGCGAGCGACTCAAATCGAAAGACTCTGCGATCGCCTCCGGCCGCCGGCTTTCTGAACGCTTGCGCGACGTCGAAGACACTCTGGGCTCTTCTTTCCCGGTCTACGTGCTCTTTACCAAGCTGGACCAGATTGCCCACTTCGCCGAGTTTGCCCGCGCCCTTTCGCAGGAAGAAGCTGCACAAGTGCTGGGTGTAACTCTGGCGCGCGAGAAAGTTGGTGAGGCTCTATTTGTTGGAGATGAAGAAGCTTTGGTCAACAAGGCATTCGATGAGCTCACCTTTGCGCTCGCAGAAAAGCGCCTGGAGTTCCTGCGTCGCGAGCTTCTCCCGGAGAAGCTGCCATCGCTATATGAGTTTCCTCGTGAGATTCGCAAGCTCCGAGATGCCGTCGCGCACTTTCTAGTTGAGGTTTCGCGTCCCGTGAATGCGGACGCAGCCTGCTTCCTCCGTGGCTTCTACTTTTCCGGAGTACGGGCCGTGCTTATCTCCGAGACGGTCACGCCTCCGAAGGTGTCCGCTGCCGCAGCGTCTGTTGCCGCAGCTACGCGCATGTTTAACCTGGAAGAGCTCAACGCGCTGACCAAGCCATCCGGTCCGGCAGTACAGGCTCGCAAGGTTCCCGAGTGGAGCTTCGTCTCGCGATTGTTCACCGAGGTCATCCTTCGTGATGACTCGGCATTGAAGATCGGGCAGCAGAGCCGAGTTCGCAGCCGTGCCGGAGCGGTGCTCATGTTTGCCGTTGCAGCCGGTCTGCTGTTTGTAGCTGGGCTGTTTGGTTTTTCGTTTTTGCAAAACCGCAATCTGCAGAACGACGTGCTCGCGGCGTCGCGTGCTCTTTCGGGAAGTCCCGAACTTTCGGCCGGACAGTTGGCGACTGTGGATCAACTGCGCCAGCTGGAGCGCTTGCGCTCTTCGCTAAGTGCCATCGAAAACTCAGAGCGGAACGGTCTTCCGCTGTATCGGCACCTGGGGTTGTACACAGGCGAACAGATCAAGGCTGATGCTCTACGAATCTACTTCGCGAATTTCAACAAGCTCTTGCTGCATCCTACCGAGCTGTCATTGACCGATCAGCTCAATCATCTTTCTCCGGCTTCGGGAGACGATTTCGGAGAGGCCTACAAGAAACTCAAAGCGTACCTGATCACGACCGTGAATCCGGAGAAGAGCACAGCAGACTTTCTGGCTCCCGCGCTTGCCAAGATCTGGGCCGCCGGAAATGCTCAGGACCCAGAGCTTCAGTCGCTAGCGCAAGCTCAGTTCGAGTTTTATAGCGGGCATCTCCCGGCCTCGAATCCGCTGCCGCAAGAAGCAGACAACGCCGCGGTCCTTCACGCCCGAGGCTACCTGAAGCAATTCAATGGCATGGAACGCATCTACCAGGGCATGCTGGTGGAAGCTGCGAAGAACAATCCCGAAATGGATTTCAACCGCCGCTATGCCGGTTCAGCCCAGGTAGTGATCGATCCTCACGTAGTTCCCGGCGCCTTCACGCGCGGTGGACTCACCGTGATGAAAGAGGCTCTCAGCAACCCTGACAGGTTCTACGGCGCGGAGGAATGGGTGCTCGGAGAAGCCAGCGCGCTGAGCGAATCAAAGGAGGAGTTGGGGGAAAAGCTCAGCGACCGCTATACAAAGGATTATCTGAATCAATGGCGCGATTTCCTCAAGGCGGCAACGGTGTTGCGTTTTTCTGGAGTCAATGATGCGACCAATAAGCTGCGCCTGCTGTCAGGCAACCGATCCCCGCTCATGCAGCTCTTCTGGGTAGCAGCGGTAAACACCAAGGTCGATCTCCCAGGTGCAGCCAAGTCTTTTGACGCGGTGCAGCGCGTGGCTAATGGAGCCACGGAAGATCACCCCATCGGAGCCGGGGTACAGTCGTATCTGACCTCGCTGAATGGCCTGCAGGGAAACCTATATGCGCTGGCTGCCGCTCCCGAAGGGACCGACCTGACGAGCGCCTTGAATTCCGCCTTGTTAGCCGCGGGGGCCGCTCGCAGCACTGTGGGCCAGGTAGCGCAGGGATTCCTGATCGATCCGGACGGTCATGTGGATTCGCAGGTGCGCAAACTGATGGAAGACCCAATTTCAGCCGCCGAAGCGTTAGTCCGCAGGATGGCGATGGCTCAGAGGGCGGCAGCAAATCCTCAGAGGTAATGCGCATTCGGTTACCTTCCGCCCCAAGGCAGATTCGAAAGATTCTCCTCCGTTCCCGGCTCTGTGTCATCCTCGCCATCGTACTCATTTCAGGAACTCGGTCTGTTTACCGAAAACTAACGTTTGTCTCTGAATTTTCTTGATTTCGGCAGTTTTGGATGATAGTTCTAACGCTTCCCCCTTGCTGCTGCTTCCGGAGCATATCCCTGTTATGTCAGAGTTCCTGAAAGGTTAACTGCAGCCATATCCCGATGTCACCGGAGCTTCTGACCAAGATCGGCGAATTCGAGCTTAAGGAAAAGCTCGGACAAGGCGGCTACGGAGCCGTTTACAAAGCCCGCGACTCTCTGGGACGCGATGTCGCCATCAAAATCCTGACCGGCTTCGGCGACGACGCCACCACGATCAACGTCTTCAAGAAGGAAGCCGCGACTCTCGCAAAGCTGCAGCACGCAAACATCGTTACGGTGTACCAGTTCGGCGTGGACAACACGAAACCGTACCTGGCGATGGAGTACCTCCAAGGTCAACCGCTCAGCGCAATTATCAAGACGCGCCGCGAGCTGCACATGGTCGAGAAGCTCGACATCATCATCCAGGGCACAGAAGGGCTCAAGCACGCTCACGAGAACAATGTCATCCACCGTGACATCAAGCCGCACAACCTGATGGTGGTGGAGAACGCGGAAAAGTCGCGGGTTGTAAAGCTCATCGACTTCGGTATCGCCCAGGGCGAAGCCAGCAAATCCCAAAGCCAGTCCATCGCGGGCAGCTTACCCTACATGTCGCCCGAGCACTTCGTGCAGCGGCGGACGCCGTGGTGCGACGTCTTCTCGATGGGCGTGGTTCTCTACGAGTTACTGACCGGCGGCATCGTGCCCTACGCCTCCGATCGCGATGAGCTGCCGGTAGCCTACGGCAAGCTGATGAGCCAGGATCCGGCTCTGCCGCTCAGTCATCACGTACCGAATCTTCCCCCCGGCCTGGAAGAGGTGGTAGCGAAGGCGATCTGCAAACAAAAGCTCAGCGGATACGAGACGGCGGAAGAATTTCTGTTCGAACTCTCCCGCGTCCAAGACTCGGTCAAGTCACAATTCGTGACCGAACGCCTCGCCGAAGTCGATGCTGCGATCAAGCGGCAGGATGCGACGGCCGCTTATGAGCTGTGCAACGGCATCCTGCGCGTCGATCCCAAGAACACTCCGGCCAACCGCAAGAAATTTGAACTCAGAAAGCTGCTTGAGGAGAGCAAGAGGAACCAGAAGCTGCGCGACATGTGCGTTCGCGCCGAAGGGGCCATCCAGGAGAAAAAGTTCGACGAGGCCTACCGGCAGTTGGAAGAGGCCCGCCAGATCGATCCCGGCAGCCCGACTGTTGCCCAGCTCCAGCAGAAGCTAGCCGACATCCGCCGCGTGCAGGCCCGCATCGACGAGTTGGTTCGAGCAGCGCAACAGGCCCAGATCAGCGGGAATCTCGATCAGGCAAGCACCGCGATCAGGGAAGCGGCCTCGCTCGATCGCAGCAACACCGAGGTCCTTCGCTTCCAGGCAGAAATTGATCGCAGATGTGCGCAGGAGCACAACCTCGTCGAGCAGGCGCGCTCCCTCGTGCACGAACAACGCTTCCGCGAGGCCTCGACCGTAATCCGCGAGCTGGAGAGCATGGCCCCGCGTTCTGAGCGGGTCCTGGCGCTCAAGGAACTCGCGACTCGCGAATACCGCGAATACGTTCGGCGCACCGAGATTGCCGCTTACCTAAACGAAGCGCAGCAGCTGGCCGTACCGGGCACTTTGCAACAAGCGCGCAGCAAGCTGGACGAAGCCATCTCCAAGTATCCCGACGAGCGCTCCTTGCTCGAGCTTCGTGCCACGGTCGAGAAGCAACAGGAAGAATTCGCTCGCCGCCAGTTCGTGGAAGAGAAGACACGTGCCGGCGAGCAGGCGATCCAATCCAGGAATTATGCGGACGCGATCGCGATCCTCGAGCAGGCCCGCCTCCGCGTTCCCGATCCGAAACTCGAAACGCTGCTCGCGAAAGCCAAAGAAAAGGCGCAGGAGCAGGCAGCCGAGAAGCGCCTCGAGCAATATCTGAAGAGCGCCAAGACCAGTTTGGGACGAGGCGACGCCGCCTCTGCCGTAGTCACGCTGGAGATGGCGCAGAGCGAATTCGGCGCTACCGACCAAAACATTCTCGCTCTCCTGACCGAAGCCCGAAACGCCGCCGAGCGCCAAACGCGAGAAGCCGCCGAACGCGAAGAGGCCCGCAAGGCCACCGAACGCGAGGCGCTCCGCCAGGCCGCCGAGCGGGAAGAGATCCATGCTGCCGTCGCTGATGCGATGGCCGCAGCCCAGCACGGAGACTTCGAAGCTGGCCTCAGGCTGATTGAGGAAAACGCCGGCAAGTTTGGAATGCGCGCCGAGCTATCCAAGGCCGCAAATCAGATCAAGTCCGCCCGAACCGCCGACGTAACCGCGCACATCGAGACGCTGCTTGCCGAGGCCAACAAGGAAGCCGAAGCGAACAGCTATCAGGGCGCGCTTGATGCGATCGAGCGAGCGAAGACCTTTATCGAGTTTGCTTCGCCTTCAGCAGTTGCGAAGCTGAAAACTACCGAGCAGCAGATTCGCAGAGCTCAGCAGGAGCAGGAGAACTCCGCGACCCGAATCTTCAAGAGCTCTTCTGCCGTTCAAGAGCCCGTCGCGCCTCCTGAAGCGGCGCCTTCTGGATACGACGCCGACTCCGCCACCATTCGCAATTACGATTCTGACTCCGCCACGATTCGGACGTCGCCCTCCGGATCGGCCGCTGCTCCAGCAAGAGCGCCGGAGCACGAGCCAGAGCAGGAAACCCGAAGGCTGGAACAGCCTCCGCGCGCGCGTACAGCGCCTCGTGCAGTTCCGATTGAACCGGTTGCTCCTCCGCCGCCGCAACCAAAGAAATGGCTGATTCCGGCCGTTGGAACAGCAATCGTCGTAGTCGCCGCGCTGATCGGATACTTAGTCTTCGGTGGGAGTTCCGCGATGGAAGTCCGCTTCGAAGCCACTCCCGCAGGAACCGACATCTTCGTGGACGGTAAGCACTGCGCAGCTCCTTGCACAGCAAAACTGAAGGCCGGCAAGTATGCGGTGGAAGCCACCCACGACCAGTACGCAACGCTGAAGAAAGAGATCGACGTTACCAAGCCCTACACCGAAAGTCTGACGCTGACGACAGCAACCGCTGGAACAGGAGCGCGCCCAGCATCAGTCGGTACGCTTGCCCTGGCGATCAACGTCGATGGCGCCGACATTTTTGTCGATGGCCAATTGAAGGACCGTGCAAGGGGTAAGAATGCCAAAGTCAGTGTGGCCTCCGGCAGCCACCAGATTCGCGTCGAGAAGTCGGGTTACGAGCCCACGACTCTACCAGTTGAGATTGCCGAGGGTTCCGAATCGGCACTATCGTTTTCCCTGCAGAAGGGCACTGGCGCCGTAGCGGAAACGACGTATCTGATCGTCAGCTCCGTTCCCAATGCGGCACTCGTAGTCGATGGCAAGCCAGCGGGCGCAGTGCAGGCCGACGGAAAGGCTTCAGTAACGGTCGATCCCGGCAAACACCAGATCCAGGTAAGCCTTGACGGATACGAGAGTGCCTCGAAGAATGTGAATGCCAAAGCGGGCGACCGAGTGAACGTGGCTCTTAATCTAAAGGCGATTGCCAAACCGGTACCTGCGATCGCATCCTTCGCGGCCGATTCGCTCAACCTCCAGGCTGGTCAGTCAACCACGCTGAAATGGGAAGCGCAGAACGCGACTGAGGTCACGCTCGATGGAGAAACCATCTCCGGAGGCAAGGGATCGAAGACGGTCAGTCCGAACTCAACCATCACCTACACGCTGATCGCTCGAGGCCCTGGAGGCCAATCCGCCCCGAAGACGCTCAAAGTTAACGTTGCCGCTGCCGCCGTCACGGCCAAGGTCCCGTCGATCGGCAGCTTCGACGGTCCGGACAAGATCAAGCCCGGCGAGCGTGCCAAGTTGATCTGGCAAACCGAGAATGCCGACAGCGTGACCATTGATCCGGAAGTAGGCGCGGTGAAGACCAGCGGATCAGTCTATGTCACACCCAGCAAGGACACGAAGTACACGCTGATTGCCAAGAGCGCAGCCGGTACGAAGACGCAGGATCTGACCGTGACGATAGAAGCGCCGAAGGTAGAAGCGAAAGCTGCCGGTCCAGCACCATCCGCTGGAGCCGACGATGTCCAGGTCATCAAAGACCTTCTCGAGCACCGCTGGAAGAGTGCCTTCGAGTCGAATAACGCAGACTCCGCCAAGGTGCTTTGGCCCAGCATTCCTAAACCGGTTCAGGAGGCCATCAAGGGCGCCCGCGGCATCATGCTCGATTTGAACTGCAATCCTGTCGTCAGCGTTGACACCGCCAAAGCCGGTTGCAGCCAGACAGTTACCGCAAACGGAAAACCCATGCGGAGTTCCGTAACCTTCACCCTCAGCAAGAGCAACGGAACCTGGCTGATCCAAAACAGCAAGTAATGCACCCCCAATCCCCAGTAAAACTCCCAGTAATCGAAGGTGTACTAGCGAGTTTCATAGAACTGCATAACTATTACTCTTATAGTTAGCTTAGGCTGCAAGATAGTTAACTATAAGTGCATCATACAAGCTGAGGGGAAGACCTGAGTTCCAATGTTAAAAACACTAGCGTTAACGCCCATCAAGCGCCTTCCCTCGTTCCTTCCTAAGCTCGCGACACGTCCATAGGTGATTAATTCACAAGCTATTAGTTGTTTGTGGGATGTAATCTTTACGGTTGGCTAAGTTGGATATAGTTTTCCACAAACGAAAGTCCCTGTTTTTTATTGACACTTTCGTACTTTCCGCATGACAATGACGCCCACTCCCTCAGCTAGTCAGTAGTGTTTTCGGCGCTTCCTCCCGGGCGCTGCGGCTGCTGCTGTCCACAATCAAAAGGTGACCTCTAATGGCGCGTTCCACTCCGTCGGGTATGTTGCGTTTTCTGCCTTTTTTCGTTCTTTTTCTTTGCGCGGCTACAGGAGTCAGCGCGGCGGCCGATAACACGGGCACAGCGCTAACGACGCCCACTACGGCCACTTTGGGCGCGCCTGCCACGTTGACCGCGACGGTTACTGATAACGACAACCCCGCGCAGCCGACCGGCACAGTCACCTTTCTCGATAACAACGTTCCAATTGGGACCGCTCTTTTGGCGGGAGCGACTCCTAGCTCTTCAACAGCCAGCTTTAGTACGTCCGTTCTTGCTGTCGGTTCACACACAATCACCGCGAGTTACGTTTCAGATAGCGCCACTTTCGCGGGCAGCACTGCGGCGTCAGTCACTCAGGTAATTAACCATCGGCCAACAAGTGTAAATATCACTCTCAATCAGCCCACGATTACTGTGAGGGGCTCAAGTTCAGTGACGTTTACCATCACCGACAATCCTCCGGCGAACGCTTCGGCTGGAACATCCACGGCTGCTGCAAACGCCCTCACCACTGCACGTTCTGGCCACGCTGCAGCGCTGTTGCTCAATGGCAAAGTTTTCGTTGTTGGTGGTTTGGATGGCGCCGCGACGCCGCTTACGAGCGCGGAGCTCTTCGATCCGGGTAACGATCCCACCAACGGAACGTTTTCTAGCGCTGGCAACCTGAACGTCGCGCGAACTGGCGCCACAGCAACACTGTTGCAAGACGGAACGGTTCTGATTCTCGGTGGAAACTCGACCGGGGCTGCACCGGGTGCTCTCAACACTGCAGAAATCTTTGATCCCGTTGCCGGCACGTACACAAACGTGGTTGCCACGATGGGAACCAAGCGATGGGGACACACGGCAACTTTGCTGGCCGATGGCACCGTGTTTATTGCAGGTGGTCAAGACGATACAGGTACTGCTCTCAAGAGCACCGAGGTATTCACTCCAGGCGCAACGCCAGCCACGACAGGAGCCTTCGCAGCAGGAGTTCCGACACTACTCCAGGCGAGATTCGAACACACAGCTTCGTTGTTGCCGAACGGGAAGATCTTGGTTGCGGGCGGAGATACGAATGGCGATGCTGAATTGGTTGATCCCACATCCGCAACTCCGACTGCTACCGGCAGTTTGAACTCTGCTCGCAGTGGACACAGCGCGGCTGTCTTGCCCGATGGAATTGTGCTCATCGCCGGCGGAAGCGTTACAGGCACTGCGGTCGACACTCTCGAGCTGTATGACTCAGTCGCTGGAACTTTCGCGGCCGTTAACCACGCGAGCCCTCGATTCTTGACGAGTCCCAGAACAGGAGCGACGGCGACGCTATTGAATAGCGCGTTTGTGTTCGTGGTTGGCGGTATTAACGCTGCGCCAATGACGGTAGGCAGTGCGGAAAACTACGTTCCTTCATTCGATCCTCAAGGTACAACCTCTCTAACCTCTAATGGGCCTGACACGTTCTCAGGCTGCACTCCGGCGTTGACCGGAACTGGCGTCGTAACCTGCGACGGTTCGGTTACAGCCACTCACGTCGGCAGCGGAACTCATGACATCAGCGGACACTACACTGCGGCCCCAGCCAATCACAGCAACAGCGATACCGCCGCTTCCTCAGCTCTTACTGTCAATAAACAGGCGATCACAGTAACAGCGCAGACGAATACCAAGACTTACGACGGCACCACGACCGCAGCTGCAGTACCCACCGTTAATCCGGCACTGCTGGGCGCCGACACTCCCAATTTCGTCGAGGTATATGACACCAGGAATGCGGGCACAGCAAAGACACTCACACCATCCGGCACAGTAAACGACGGTGACGGTGGAAACGACTATTCCTACACGTTTGTAAACGACACGACAGGCGTCATTAACCAACTCGCGCTGACAGTCACGGCGCAGACGAACACGAAAACATACGATGGCACAACCAGCGCGGGAGCAATCCCGACGTTTGCGCCCGCTCTGGGAACCGGTGACACTGCCAACTTCACTGAGGTGTACGGCAACCGGAATGCGGGCAGCGGCAAGACGCTAATTCCATCCGGCACTGTAACCGATGGCAATGGTGGGAATAACTACGCCTACACATTTGTGAACGACACGACGGGCGTAATCAACCAGCTCGCGTTGACCGTAACGGCACAGACGAACACGAAGACATACGACGGAACGATAAGCGCAGCCGCGATTCCAACGTTCGCTCCTGCGCTGGGAACCGGCGATACAGCAAACTTCATCGAGGTCTACGGCAACCGCAATGCGGGGGTAGGCAACAAGACGCTGATTCCATCGGGCACCGTTAACGATGGCAACAGCGGAAACAACTACAGCTACACCTACGTGAACTTCACCACGGGCACGATCAATCAGTTGGCGTTGACGGTTACGGCGGTGACGAACACGAAGACTTATGACGGCACCACTACGGCGGCGACATTACCGATCTTTGCGCCCGCACTGGGAACCGGCGATACGGCCAACTTCACTGAGGCGTATGGCAACCGGAATGCGGGTAGTGGCAAAACACTGATCCCATCGGGCGCGGTGAGCGACGGCAACGGCGGAGCCAACTACACCTATACGTTCGTGAACAACACGACGGGTGTGATCAACCAACTCGCCCTGACGGTAACAGCACAGACGAACACGAAGACTTACGACGGCATGACGAGCGCAGCCGCCGCGCCGACCTTCGCTCCCGCTTTGGGAACCGGCGACACAGCGAACTTCACCGAGGTGTACAGCAACCGCAATGCGGGAGTAGGCAACAAGACGCTGATTCCGTCGGGCACGGTGACTGATGGCAACGGCGGAGCGAACTACACCTACACCTACGTGAACTTCACCACCGGCACAATCAATCAGTTGGCATTGACCGTAACAGCCGTGACAAATACGAAGACTTATGACGGGACGACAACTGCGGCGGCTGTGCCAACGGTTGCACCGGCGCTCGTTGGCGGCGATACGCCAAACTTCATTGAGGCTTATAGCAACCGCAATGCGGGAGTTGGCAACAAAACCCTGATTCCATCCGGTACAGTGAACGATGGCAACGGTGGCGCCAATTATTCCAATACCTTCGTGAACTTCACCACCGGGACGATCAATCAGCTCCCGTTGACGGTCTCAGCAGTTACGAACACGAAGACCTATGACGGAACCAACTCGGCTGCAGCGGTGCCGACCTTTGCACCCGCTCTTGTAGGTGGCGATACGCCGGCCTTCACGGAAGCGTATTCCAACCGGAATGCTGGAATTGGGAATAAGACGCTGATTCCATCGGGCACAGTGAATGACGGCAACAGCGGAAACAACTACAGCTACACCTACGTGAACTTCACGACGGGCACGATCAATCAGTTGGCGTTGACGGTGACGGCGGTGACAAACACGAAGACTTATGACGGCACCACAACTGCCGCGGCAGTACCGATCTTTGCGCCCGCACTGGGAACTGGCGATACTGCCAACTTCACTGAGGTATACAACAACCGGAATGCGGGGGTAGGCAACAAAACGTTGATTCCATCGGGCACGGTGACTGATGGCAACGGTGGAGCGAACTACAGCTACACCTACGTGAACTTCACCACCGGCATAATCAACCCACTCGCACTGACGGTGACGGCGGTCACAAATACCAAGATCTACGATGCCACGACTTCGGCGTCGGGGATTCCGATGTTTGCGCCAGCGTTGATCGCGCCTGACTCAGCCGGCTTTACCGAGGCGTACAGCACGAAGGATGCAGGTGCAGGCAACAAGACATTGATTCCGTCGGGCACGGTGAACGACGGCAATGGCGGAAATAACTATAGCTACACGTACGTGAACTTCACGACGGGCACAATTGCGCCAAAAGGATTGACCGAGGGCGGTCTCTCGGCGGCGGCCAGTAAGGTCTACGACGGAACAACGAATGCTGCGGTAAGCGGCACAGCTACGCTACAGGCAGTGGAGTTACCGGGCGCCGGAACCACGGCTGACGGCAAGCCCTACTTCGGCGACGCAGTGAGTATCACTGGAACGGCAACCGGCACGTACAACACCAAAGACGTTACAACAGCAAATAGTGTGACTTTTGGTGGATTGGCCCTTACAGGCAGCGAAGCCGGTGACTACACATTGACGATCCAGAGTCCACAGGCAGCGATGATCACGACCGCAGCCCTGACAATTACGGCGAACAGCCGGAGCAAGACCTACGGACAGACAGTCACGTTCTTGGGAACAGAATTCACTGCGAATGGTCTGGTGAGCGGTGAAACTGTCGCTAGCGTAACGCTGACCAGCAGCGGAGCCGGCGCAGGGGCGGCAGTGGGAAGCTTCAACATCGTACCCAGCGCTGCCGTTTTCGGGGTAGGAATAGCCAGCAACTACAACATCACTCTGAGCAACGGAACGTTGACGATCAATCCAGAGCCCTTAACGATTACGGCAAACAGCACCAGCAAAGTCTATGGACAAACCGTAACCTTTGCGGGAACAGAGTTCACCACGAATGGCTTGGTAAACGGCGAGACGATTGGAAGTGTGACTCTCGCTAGCGCTGGTGCTGGTCCCACAGCTAACGCAGGGACGTACAACATCGTGCCGAGTGCGCCTGTGTTCAACTCAGGAACCGCGGGTAACTACAGCATTACGCTGACGAACGGGACGCTCACGGTTAACACCGCGCCCCTAACCGTCACTGCAAATAACAAGAATCGACTGTACGGCGCTGCCAATCCGGTTCTCGACGGAACGCTCATGGGAGTTACCGCTGGGGACACGATCACTGCCAGCTTCTCCACAACTGCCGTGGCGACGACCGGAGTCGGCGCTGTGCCGATTATTGCTTCGCTGAACGATCCGGGCGGTCGGCTGACCAACTACTCAGTTACTAACAACTCGGGCACGCTAACTATCGACAAGGCGCACTTGACGGTGACGGCTAATAACCAAACGCGTACGTACGGTGCCGCCAATCCGAGCAACACGTTTACACTCTCCGGCTTCCAGAATGGCGAGAACCCAGTGAGCGCCAACGTCGCCGGTTCTCCAACGCTGAGCACGGGAGCGGCAGCGACGAGCACAGTCGCTGGCAGTCCGTACACGATCACCGTGGTTGACGCGGGAACCCTCACGGCGCCGAACTACGATTTCACCGCAACCTTCGTAAGCGGACAGCTAACCATCACGCCTGCACACCTGATCGTGACCGCGGATCCGCAGGCGCGGGTCTACGGCGGCGCCAATCCGACTCTCACCGCAACTGTGAGTAACTTCGTCAACGGCGAAAACTTAGCCAGCGGTGGAGTTACCGGTCTGGCGAACTGCACGACGCCCGCAGGCGTTACCAGCACCGTTGCAGGAGGACCGTACACCATTACGTGCACGAATGGCACGTTAGCGGCCAGCAACTACGATTTCCCGGCTTTGAACTTTGTAACTGGGAATTTGACTTTGACACAGGCGCCGCTGTCGATCACCGCAAATAACAAGACTCGGCTCTACGGGGATCCGAATCCCCTACTCGATGGAATTCTCGTTGGAGTTACTGCGGGCGATAACATCACGTCCAGCTTCTCCACGACGGCGGTAGCTACAACCGGGATCGGCACTGTGCCGATTACAGCCACCTTGAACGATCCAGGTAGCCGGCTCGCCAATTACTCCGTCACGAATAACTCCGGCACGTTGACTATTAACCGCGCTCACCTCACAGTGATGGCCGTCAACCAGACACGCCTGTACGGCTCAGCCAATGGCAACACTTCGTTCAACCTGGTTGGGTTCCAGAACGGCGAGAACCAGATCTCGGCCAACGTGACTGGGTCGGCGACTTTGAACAATGCAACCAGCCCAACCACAGCCGTGGGTACGTACGCCATCAGCGTGGTCGATGCAGGGAATCTCTCTGCACCGAACTACGACTTCCTCATGTCAAACTTCGCTAACGGTGTGTTGACGATCACTCCGGCACACTTGATGGTGACGGCCGACTCTCAGGCACGCGTTTATGGCGGAGCGAATCCGACGTTGACTGCCACCATCACTGGCTTCGTCAACGGCGAGTCCCTGGGGACCAGCGGAGTTGCCGGACAAGCTCAGTGCGCCACACCGGCAGTTGTCACGAGCATCGTTGCTTCGTACCCGATCACCTGCACGCAGAACACGCTGGCAGCCGGCAACTATGACTTCCCGGCAGCCAACTTCCTCGCGGGCAGTCTGATCATCAACCAGGCCGGTTTGACGGTTACTGCCAACAACAAGATCCGCACTTACGGAGCGGCCAACCCAACTCTAGATGGCTCTCTTGTTGGCATCACTGCGGGAGACAACATAACCGCCAGCTTCTCTACGGCAGCGACTCCGGCTACCGCGATCGGGACGTTCGTAATCAACGCAGCTCTCAACGATCCAGGCAATCGTCTGGGCAACTACTCGGTAACCAACAATCCGGGTACGTTGACCATTAACCCGGCGCCGCTGACTGTTACAGCGAACAACGCCGGCAAGATCTTTGGACAAACGACGAACTTTGTGGGAACCGAATTCACTACCTCCGGACTGCTGAATGCCGACCAGGTGAACAGCGCTTCTCTGGCTAGCGCTGGCGCAACCGCTGGATCCAATGTGGGAACGTACCCGATCGTTATCACCGCACCTGTGGGCATCGGACTCACTAACTACAATCCGACCACGCTGGTCAACAGCACACTCACGGTCTCCGCAGCCACTTCGGCGAGTAAGGTGACCGTGCCCTTTACTCCAGGAGCGAACGCAGCCAAGTACACGTTTAGCGCAACCGTGAGTCCGCAGTTCTCGGGCACGCCAACCGGTACGGTGACCTTCATGGATAAGGGTGCCGCGCTAGCTGGAGGAGATGGCGGGCAGTCATCCACTGTGACCTTGGTGAACGGCGTGGCGACCTTCACGACAACGGTCGGTCAGCTTGCTCCGGGACAGTCGCACACCATCACTGCCGTCTATAACAAGGACACAAACTTCGCTGCAACAACGTCCCAGGTTGGAGCAAGCGTCTTCATCGCTGCTGCGATTACGACCTCGTCAGGAGCGGCGATACCGGCGCAGACTCTGCAGATCGGCAATCCGACGAACCAGGACGTGACTTACACGAACCTGCAGTGCGCCGTTCTCACTTCCCTGGGGACCACGGTGCAGAGCACGGCTTGCACGGTTAGCCCGTCGGCCAGCCTGCTGGTGCCGAAGAACGGAAGCGCAAACGCTTCGGTCCAGATTGCAACCAGTAACGGCAGCAGCGCGCAGCCGGCTCCGTCATCTGGCGCGCTGCACATGCAGGTGTTCGGCACGTTGTCGCTGGCGTTGCCTGCGGTGGTCTTCCTGCCGCTGGCGATACCCGCTTCTACGCGCAAGAAGCTGCTGCGTCGCAAGGCGCTCACTTGCATCGGCATCCTGCTGCTGCTTGCGTTCGCGGTGGCCTCAATGGGCTGCGGTGGCGGCGGATTCAACAACAAGGGACTGCAACCGGGGTCGGTGATCACTAATGCGACGCCGGTCGGTAACTACACCGTGCAAGTCACGGCTACAAGCTCAGCGACGGGACAGCCAACGGCATTGGGAAGCATTCCGATGACGGTGTCGTTCTAATGCCGGGTCGAAGAGCAACAACAATGATTCACTTCCCGGTGTTGATGGAGGGTTACATGTCAAAGCGAAATCGAAGCAGGGTTCTGGGGCTTCTCGTCGTCGGACTTCTGGGTACAGTTGTGCACGCGCAGACGATCACGGCCCCACCTTGCCCTGGATACAATCCGGTCAACAACACGAACCTGGCCTGCGAAATCGCTACCGCAATCCGTTCGGGTGCAGGACAGGGAGGCAGCTTGTCTTCGCTCCCGGCGGCGCTTGCGGCGCAGGTCAGCAACTTGCCCATTTCGACAGCGGTTTCCGGAACGGGAATCACGTTTGTAAACGGCATTCCGACCTTCAGTACGGAGAGCCTCGGAACCATCCTCACGCAGCGTGGGGATACCCTTGGCAGGCATCGACTCTTTTTCTCGTTCAACTACCAGCGGTATGGATTCGGTAGCGTCGATGGCATCCGGTTCAAGAACTTCGATGGTGTGAACATTACAACATTTGCTGGAATCGGAACCTCATCATTTGTGACACAAAATCGGATCGATCTCACGGTGGACCAATTCACATTTTTAGGCACGTTTGGAATCACGAGTCGGACGGACATCGCACTGATTGTGCCGTTCTCTACGGTGAACCTGACGACAACCTCCAGTGGTTCGCAGTTCAATTTTGATACTAAGGGGAATCCGGTTTCCTCCTCCCAGCTGGGGGCCATCAACCTGGCTGGATCGAAGAGCGGTCCCGGGGATGTAACTGTCAGCCTGAAGCAGAATGTGGTGAAGACGGAAAACAAGATCAGCCTGGCAGTCGGCTCGGAATTCCGTGTTCCGACCGGCGATGAGATCAATTACCTGGGCACCGGAGCATATGGGATCAAGCCGTATGTTGTCGTCTCCCATACCGGGAAGCGGTTTACGCCGAATTTCAACTTCGGATATCAGTGGAACAGCAAATCCAGCCTGTACTTCGATCCCATTTCGGGAGATCACCTGAACCTGCCGGCCAGTCTGTACTACACGGGAGGCATGGACGTAAAGCTGACGAAGCGGCTGACAATGGTGGGCGAGTTCCTGGGACAGTACGTGATCAATGGTCCTCGGATCGTCCTGGCCAAGGTTCCGGTCGGCAGTACCACCTTCACGTCGGTTTCCACCACAGACGCAAACGGGAAGCAGCTGACGTCTTCTTATGCGGTTGATAATGCGGGGGTTGGCTTCAAGATCAACCCGTTTGGCGGCTTGTTGATCAGCGTCGGCGCCCAGTTCAAACTCGACGACGCTGGACTTCGGGCAAAATGGGTGCCGCTCGTGGGAGCTTCATACCGGTTCTAGACTGCGCTCCTTGCAGTAGTTGGACGGCCGCCTTCGGGCGGCTTTTTTTGTTGCTCACAAATCTGGAATCGGGTTATCTAAGTAGTAGGCCGGCTTGATGGGAACGGGATGATTAGGGCGGCGTTGATTGGGTTGATAGCTAATGAGTAAACAGAATTTGGCCCGTCTCAAGAAGCCGAAAAATCCCTGGGCATTCCCAGTTATTTTCTTGCCGGATCGGGAAATGTGCTCTAAGCGCTTTGCTGGTGGTGAGTTAGGGACGAAATTCATGAACTCGCTGTTGTTCGCTGATATTTTCCTTTTCTGGTGCAAATCTCCAGTGTTCATGCGGGTTTGAACAAAAAGACGAAAAACTTCCCGGTGTTTTTCCCTGTTTGTGGGAATTGGTCTTAGCGTCGTTCAGCGTGCAAATGAGGGTCGTCGGCTGAGAACGAGATACTGAATCAGTTAACATACGTGAGAACCAGCATGCGGCGAGGATCGCCGTGCCCGAGCAGGATGCTCGATGTTTAGCAAGCTGCAAGACCGGGAAATTGGCGCCGGGATCCCATCCCGCGCGCTAGTCCTATCGCTCGTCTTGCACAGCGCGGTGCTGGTCTGGCTGTGCTGGCAGCCAGAGCCAATGCTGATCCAGCGCGCCTCAATTATGGCCGGCGACAATGGCAGTTCGCTGGGAATGGTCTACTTGCCCACCGATTCCTCACTCCGCCTTCCCGTCAATGAAGAATCGAACAAGCTGAAGTACATGGCTGCACGGAAACGCTCGCTTAAGCGGCGGCACACGGCTCCGCATCAGACCGACGAGCATCCAACCGAGGCGAAAGTGCAGGCTCTTTCCATGGGCTCTCCCAATGGAGACGCCATACGTGGATCGTTAGCCGGATGGGCTGCACGTCCTGCGCTGCCACTCAACTTTCCCGATCCACACGTGCACGCCTCGGAGCTTCCTCCGGGCGTCACTGGCGATGTGATCGTTGAAGTCACAATCGATGCTGCTGGGAACATCACCAACAAGAAAGTTCTGCAGTCGATCGGCTACGGCATCGATGAAAAGGTGCTGGCCGTTCTCGAGAACTGGCGCTTCACGCCGGCAACAATCCTGGGCAGACCGGTGGCTTCGCGCCAGGACGTCCATTTCCACTTTCCCAGCTAGGGCAACCCCTCGATTCGGTTTCACCCTCGTATCCACAGTAGATGGATATCTACGATGACCCGCATTCCGACGTTTTGATTGGAGTCCATCATGTGGAATTCATTTACAGGGGCGAAATCGGCGAAATCGTCTC
The DNA here is from genome assembly GCA_035567895.1 of Terriglobales bacterium. Classification (NCBI taxonomy): domain Bacteria; kingdom Pseudomonadati; phylum Acidobacteriota; class Terriglobia; order Terriglobales; species Terriglobales bacterium. The sequence continues at coordinate 31,425 of DATMPC010000082.1, forward strand.
CTGGCAGCCCGCTTTTATTTGCTTCATGCACCCTTGCGCTTGCGTTCCTGGCAGGCTGCGGGGGAACGGGAGCGCAATCCTCGCTGAGCAACTCACCAGCCGCCCCAATCCAGACACCGACTCCAACTCCGACTCCAACTCCGACACCCACCCCAACACCCACACCTACACCAACTCCCACCCCAACGCCGACGCCAACTCCCACTCCCACGCCGGCACAACACGGACCTGTGGTTTTGGTATTGGAAGAGAACCACGGATTCTCGAGCGTGATCGGAAACTCCGCGATGCCGTATCTCAACGGCTTGGCGCAGAAGTACGGATTGGCGACGCAGTATTACGCCAACACGCATCCCTCGATCGGCAACTACTTCATGTTTACAACCGGGCAGATCATCACCAATGACGATGGTTACACTGCGACCGTGAGTGTCGACAACCTGGTTCGCCACCTGATCAACGCCGGCAGGACCTGGAAATCGTATGCGGAAGATCTGCCCTTTGTTGGATACACGGGCTCCGACCAGGGTGCTTATTCCGAGCACCACAATCCGTTCTCGTATTTCTCAGATGTTCGCTGCAACTGCCCGCAGCAGCAGAATCTCGTTGGGTTCTCCCAGTTCCAGGCGGATTTGGGCAGTGGGAGACTCCCGGACTTCTCGTTCGTCCTCCCTAACATAAACGATGATGCCCACGATGGCAGTCTTGCAACAGCGGATGCATGGTTGCAGCACAACATCGGTCCTTTGTTCTCCGGCGCGCGGTTCCAAAATGGGGGATTATTAATCGTCGTGTTTGACGAAGCCGAGGAATCAGATGGAACGCGAGGTGGCGGTCGCGTTGCAATGGTGATGGCCGGTCCGAATGTAAAGCCCGGTTACCAGAGCTCGACACTCTACCAGCATGAGAACTTGCTACGAACCATTACAGATTACCTGGGAATCGACGGCAGTATCGGGGCTGCATCCACGGCAAGTCCGATGAATGAATTCCTAAAATAAGCTCCGAGAAGCTGCCTGCACTGAACCAATTTTCTTATACCTCGGCGAGCAGTCAGGCAGCTTCAGGCGCACCCTACGTGCTAACCTGCACGCTAGACCACTGTGCCCGCCTTTGAAAAAGCCCCGCTGGAAGTACAGGAGATCCTGGGCAAGCCCATCCGCGAGCTTGGGCTTAAGCTGGAGGGATCTCCGCTGGAGCGCTTCGTCAATCAGCTCTATCGCGAGCTGGAGGCCAAGGGACTCAAGAAGTTTCGGCCATTGTGCTACTTGACCGACGAGTGGGGGTGTCCATCGGGGGAGCCCGTAATCGGCATACCGTTCTACCTTGCCGATCCCAAGCTGTCTCGGCTGGAAAAGGAGATGAATGACCTGGAGGACTCGCGGCAAATCATGATGTATCTGCGTCATGAGGCGGGACACGCTGTCAATTACGCCTACGCGCTGTACAAAACGCCGGAATGGAAAGAGGTGTTCGGACCCTTTCGGCGTCCTTATCGCGATCAGTATCGTCCTGTGCCTTTCTCCCGCAACTACGTGCGACACATGGAAGGTTGGTATGCGCAGAAGCATCCGGACGAAGACTTTGCCGAGACCTTCGCGGTGTGGATTACTCCGCGTTCACGGTGGCGAGAACGGTATAAGTCTTGGCCGGCGATGCAGAAGCTGCGGTACGTCGATCGTATGGCTCGGCGGGTTGGCGGCCTCGATCCGGTGCGCACGCACGGCGATACCGACATCACAGTGGAAGAGATGGAGACGACAGTCGCCGAGTTCTACGAGCGGGCGATGAGCGAGCAGCCATCGCCCGAAGATTTAGCGCTCGATACCGACTTGGAAGACATCTTCAACGTCTCTCCACGCAAACGTAAAGGCGTGCGAGCGGCCGCGGATTTGCTGCGCGAGAACCGTCAATCGCTGGTGCAGAAGCTCACGTATTGGACTGGCGTGCAGCGTCCGCTGGTGAGGAAGCTCGTGGAATCGATTGAAAATCGGGTTGCAGACCTGCAATTAAAGGCGGAAATCCAGCGTGAAAAGGAATATTTGACTGAGATTACCGTTTACGCGACAGCACTTGCGATGAACTACGTCGCGCGCGGAAAGTTTGTTCCTACTACGGAGAAGAAGAACCAAAAGGGGAATAGGTTACAGGTTACAGGGGACAGGGAACAGGGGGCAGGGAACACGGAAGAGAGAAGAAGAACCAAAGGGCAGGAGTCAGGCGATGGAATTCCGAAACCGCCAACGGGATATGAAGAAGAACCTGAGAGCGAAAGCAAACGGGAATCCAAGGACGTTGCCCTGTAACCTGTCCCCTGTAACCTGTTCCCTAATTTTCCTATGACTGAAAAACTCAAAATAGCGATCCTATACGACACTTGGGGCGAGGACGAAGCTGAGGTGCCGCCCGAGCCCAAGCGCAAGTCGCGCAAGCGCACTCGCCGTCGCCGCGAGAAGCATGATCGCGAAGAGATCTTTGAAGCGTTGGAAAAGCTTGGTCACGAGCCCAGCTACGTGGCACTCGATGGCACCGATAAGACACTGTCGGCGCTCGGCAAGAACGATGCCGACTTATTTTTCAATCTCACCGAGTCATATGCGGGTGACGACACCAAGGAGATGCATGTAGCCGCGTACCTAGATCTCCTAGGCCGCATGTACACGGGAGCAGGTCCGCAGGGGCTGTATCTGGCTCAAGATAAGTCACTGGCGAAAAAGCTTTTCAAGTTTCATGACATCCGAAGTCCGTACTTCGCGACCTGTTACCGCGGACGCCTCGACCATGCCGAAGATGTCAAGTTTCCGTTAATCGTGAAACCCACATCGGAGGACGGCTCCATCGGCATTGATCAGAACTCCGTGGTCAATTCCGTTAAGGAACTCATGGAGCGCATTCACTACATCCAGGAGGAGTTCGACTCGCCTGCACTGATCGAGGAATACATTGAAGGCCGCGAAATCTACGCAGCGGTAATCGGCAATGACCAAGCGGAGGCGCTACCGTTGATCGAATTGGATCTCTCCAAGCTTCCAGAGGGCATGGCCAAAGTCGCAGGAACCGAAGTGAAGTGGGAAAAGGACAGCGAGGCGTACAAAGTTACGAAGTCCGCACCGGCAGAAGACCTGAACGATGAGGCGGTCGATCGCCTTTCCAGGACGGCATTGGCTACCTATCGCACGCTGCAGCTTCGCGATTATGGTCGTATTGACATGCGCCTCACATCTAAAGACGAGGTCTATGTGATCGAGGCCAATCCAAACCCTTGGCTTTCCAGCAACTCTGAGTTCTTTATGGCTGCCAAGAAATCCGGGAGATCGTATACCGAAATGGTCGAGGAGATCGTGGACTTAGCTCACTCGGACCGGCGGCGTCGTGATCGCGTGCGTATTGGCTGAACGGCGTCACCGATTGTGATCGGTGAACAGAAGAGCACGATGCGTCCACAACGTTTAAGGTTGCCGTCCCGCAACTGATCTCCAAGTGTCAAGGCATTAACCTTAATCGGCAACCCACAAGAGAGCTGCTGCTTCCAACGCAGTATGCAGTATAGGGAGTAGCTCTTTGTTGAAACACTCCAACTTTGCACGTGCACTTCGTCTATCAGCGGCGGCCGCCTGTATTGTGCTCATGTCTGGCTGCAGGGGCCTGAACCAGTCTGGATCGAATACTCCACCTCCGAATCCCGGAACGGGAGGCTCGACGGGAGGCTCGGGCGGAGGAGGCGGATCGGCAGGGAACATTACTGCGCTGAATCACATTGTCTTCATGTTCCAGGAGAACCGCTCCTTCGATCACTATTTCGCCCGCCTAAACACCTATCGCAAAGCAAATGGTTTGGGCGGCGCCAGTGATGTCGACACGCTCGACGCACTGACGACGGCGCCTACGAACCCCGCCGATGCCGATGCGCCATTGAGTTGGAACAGCGCAAACGCTGTTTCAGTCAGCATTAATGGGGCTCCAGCCGGCTCAACCAGCGGGAACATGAAAGTAGCCCCCGCAACTGCAACGCTCTACACTGCCACGGCAACCTCGTCGACTGGGCTGACGGCGGACGCGTCGGTTGTTGTAGGCACGACTCCCGACAGCGGGGCTAGCATGGTTGTTGGTGCTAGTCCAATGAAAGTCGCGCCCGGAGGGACATCGATGCTCACTTGGGCCACGCGGGACGGATCCAGTGTGACCATCACGCCTGCGCCAGATCCGTTGCACACGCAGGCTTACGGACCAAACGCTAGCGCGATGGTAAAGGCGCCGACGACTCCAGGTTCGGTTACCTACAACTTCACTTCGAGCAGCGGCTTGACTGGCTCAATCACTCTCACCGTTGCAGCTCCCGTTGCAGGAGAACCAACTGTCACAATCACTCACAACAATCAGGGACATGTGAGCGTGGGCAGCGCTGTAAACGTGCAGTCCTTTAAGCTGACTGACCAGTGCGTTGAGGATTTCAGCCCCGATTGGCTCGAAAGTCATGGAGCCTTCAACCGCGACGAGCCCGCCTCCAATACATGGCTTGGCAACGGCTTTGTTCACATCACTGCGGGATTTTCGCAGTTCGCCAACTCACAGAACGATCATCATCACTACTTCGACGTTCGCGGCGAGCGAAACATGGGGTACTACGACGAGAGTATTCTCCCGTTCTACTACTTCCTGGCGTCGCAATTCGCGACGTCAGATCGCTTCTTCTCGCCAATTCCTTCGAATTCAGCGCCGAATCGGTTTGCTGAACTCGCGGCAACCAGCGCTGGATATGCTCATCAGCCGCCGCAACTGAATGTGAAAAATATTTTTGAGCTTCTCGACAACGCAGGCGTTTCATGGAAGGTCTATTACTCCGATGTAAGCCAGTCTGGAGTACCGCTCACAACGCTGACGAACTTCGTTTGGGGCGCGCAGCACACAGACGCGAAACATCTCGCTCCAGTGGACTGCACGAACGCCACTACGCCATGTGCATCCGGCCAAACTGACTACTTCACCGATCTCAAGAGCGGAACTTTTCCCGCTGTCGCGCTGATTGAACCCGGCTTTGAGAGTGGACGCGATGAGCACCCAGGGAATCCCGTGCAGCTAGGGGCGGTGTATGACCTGAAACTCATTCAGGCATTCGTGTCGAGTCCAATCTGGAAGGATTCGGTTTTCTTTCTGACTTACGACGAGGCTGGAGGTTTCTACGATCACGTGCAGCCGATGTCGACAGTTAGTCCTGATGGGATCGCGCCAAAGGATCTGCAGTCAAAAGATCCAGCCGGAGACTTCACACGAACTGGATTCCGACTCCCATTGATGGTTGTTTCCCCTTATGTGAAACCACACTTTGTCTCGCATCAGGCGTCAGATACCACTGCGATCCTGAAGTTCATTGAGCAACGCTTCAATTTGCCGAACCTTACCAAACGCGACGCAGCGCAGCCGGACCTGGACTTCTTCGATTTCACTAAGGCTGCATGGGCAACGCCTCCAACACTGCCAAATCAGCCGGCGGATGCTCCGTGCGCAGCGTATGCGAAGAATCCTTAAACCCCTGGAACAGGGGACAGAGCTACAAACGATCGCAGGGCCTTTTTTTGCTGATTCTCAATCTAAAGGACTTAGCATTGATATCCCCGTGAGATCCCCGGGGATATCCCCTCGTGATCCCCTCGGATATCCCCTGTGGTCCCCTCGGATATCCCCTATGATCCCCAGCGACCTTCAGTATGATGCCTGAGATCTTCGGGGGATTTTGGAGCTGAGGAAGCACTCTTGAGTAAACCCTTTCTCCGAGGCTCAGCGAGCATGGCCCTGTGCCCAGACCCATGATTCCCGAAGTGGAATTCGCACGCACCTCTCGATGATGGCGCAGGTAGGCGGAAAAAGCAAGCTTCATCCGTTGCTCTACAACTTTTCTGGTTCAGACTGCTCAACAACTTACGAAGGAGACAAGAAATATTTTTGTCATCCGTTGCTCTAAAGCGAAAGCACGGGCCGCGCTCGGTCAAGCTCACAGGAAGATGATTTTGAGAGAACTACGCTTTGGATCGTGCGATTGCGCGCTTAATGGTTAGATCGAGGGCTGCCTTGGCTTGCTGGTAGTCTACGTCTGAGATCTTGCCTTGAAGCCTCTCAGTTTCGAGTTGAAATAACTCTTCCTTCATCGCTTCAAGAAGTGATACTTGTGTCGAACTGACAGCGCTCTTCACCGCAGGCGCGCTTGCAATGGGTGCAGTGGCTGCTTGTGTCCGTGGCTTTTGGTTCATCACCACAATGGCTCCCACCACAAGAGCCGCGCCTAATCCGCCAATGATCCACCAACGGTAGGCATGCAGTGGGTCGGGAGTTTCCTCCGGGCGCCCCAGGCCGCCCCCCGGGCGATTATCCGGAGCGCCTCCTCCGCTGGCCACCTGTCCATCGCCAGCTTCGCTGTCCTGCGCATCGCGGGGAATCTGTCCAGTTCCTGAAACGGAAAAGGCCAGCGTCTTGCGCACTGGCACGTTGTGGGCGACGAAGATGCTCATGCCCTTCTCTTCTCCACCGCTGGCGAAGTCCGAGCTCCCACCACTGAACTGCATGCTCTTGGGAAGCATCACGACCACGTCTTCCATAGGCGTGAACACCTGTGGTTGGAAGGAAAAGCTTCCGGAGTAGGGAACGTGATAGCCGATCTGGAACTTGGTTTCACCGGGACGAATCGGGAATACGTATGCGTAACGGTTCTTCTCTCCTGTTGGGACCGGAGCTGAGTTTACGGGCATGCCGCCCGGACCGGCTGCCAACGAAGCATCCACTATCGAACCCTCTGGCAAGGTGAATTCAAAGCTACGCTCGCTCATCTGGGTGCGCGGCGGCTTGGAATTGTTTTGCAGGACGAAGAGCTGGGTGATCGTCATTTGCCCAGTATCGGCCTGCACGCGCATGATGTCCGCTCTACCGGCGACGCCGTCAACTTGCTTCCCCGCATCGTAGACGTCTACCTGAACGCTCGTAGTTCCGGCAGGAGCGGGTCTGAAGTAGTTCACGCCCTGGTGGGTCACGCGTACGAGATGCTGTCCTCCATCATCCGGAACGGGCAGTGTGAATTTCCCCTGAGCGTCAGTCTTAGTGCGGGCAGCTTCCTGCATACCCTCACTGAGCTTCAGCAGCACAACATCGTCCGCTGCTGAAGGTTTCTCGACGGTCTTATTGGTGACGGTGCCCGTGATATTAGCGGCTAAGCACGACGTCGTTAGTGTGAGTAGAGTGCAGACACGAGCAATTCTCTGATGATCAAAAAGCGAGCGTGCGATAAAACGAATCATTGGATGGTGTTTAGCGTTGCGATATATATGATCTGTTGAAGCAAGTCCACGCCGGGCGAGTGCTATGCAGGTTCACTAGACAGCGTGTGCAGTCTCTTGTAACGCGCTGATCTCCGCCAAAACCTCCGCGGCTTCAGCTTCCAGGGAATTGCGCAAGGATTCGTAGTCTTCAGCAGGATATTTACCGGCTTTGAAGTCGAAGTTCAAGTCGCGAAGGTTCTCATAAATCACTTGCTTGCGCTCTTCCAAATGCACCAATCGCGGCTTGTCGGTTGCGCGCTCGAAGGCAACTCCCGGAGCAAAGACATATGCCAGCAGGGCAACAGCAAACAGAATACAGATTCCGATAATCAAAGGAACGTCTCCCTGCGTGCCTGATCGCGGTAAGTATCCAGCGCCGCAGTTGTGCCAGGTAGCCCCGCGTGCGCAGGTTGACGCGCTTTCCAGTTGCGAATCAGAATCACTGCCATGAGCGCACCCGCCAGAAAGACTGCGAAAGGCATGATCCATGCAACCCTATCAAAGCCGCGCATGGTAGGAGCAGCCAGCACCGTAGTTCCGTACTCTTTCACGAAGGTTTGCAGGATATTTTCATCGCTACTCTCGCGCTGAGTGGCGGCGAGGAGCTGTTCGCGCATGCGATCCGAGTAGGTACAGCCAACGTGGTTGCACTCCAGAAGTATCTGATTGCACCCGCATACGCACATCATTCGGTGTCCCAGATCGGTAAATCGAGCGCGATCCCCGCTAGCGCCAAGAAGCGCGACGGACAGCACTACCGTGAGACAGGAAATGCTCAACTGCCGGAATACCTTCATCAGTCACCCGCCTCGACCGGCTCAGAGTTGACTGGCAGAGGAACGGTAGCTGGCCTCAGTCGTTGAGCAGAGGGAACTGCAGCGGCGGAGATCGATGGAATCATTGCTACCACCGTGCCAAAAATCAGCACCCACACTCCCGTCCAGATCCACATTACCAGCGGATTTATGAACACCTTGATGATCGGCTTGTCAGTGTCCAGGTTCTTGCCGGCGTAGATGACGTAGAGATCTTCAATCGGCGTCGAATGGTTTGCCACGATAGTGTCGGGCTGCTGGCTCGCCTTGAAGAATTTCTTGGCCGGGAACATCTGTCCGATCGGCTTCCCGTTTTTGTACACATTCAGAATAGCGTACTCGATGCTGTAGTTCGGATTGTCTTCCTGCGTGTAGTTATCGCAAACCAGTGTGTAAGGTCCGATTTGCATCTGCTCATGGAAGCCCAGCTCTTGTTCTTTTTGCTGATTGAAGGCAGCACCAGCCAACCCGATCACAATTACCACTACGCCGAAGTGGACGATGTATCCACCGTAGCGACGCGTGTTTCGGCGCGTGAGAGTCACCATCGAGGCGAAGAGATTTTGTCCCGTGTGTCGGGCGATCACTCGGCCACCGCGAACAAACTCAGAGATGATGGTTGCTGTTACCAGAGCAGCCAGCGAAATCGCCATTAGCGAATAGAAATGAGCGGCATCTTCCCAAGGCCGCACACCAAAGCCCATCAAGATAATTGCGGTAGCTACGGCGGCAATTACCGGGATAGTGAAGTTGCGTTTCAAGCTTGCCCACGATGTGCTCCGCCAGGCTAGTAGGGGCGCTACGCCGGTTAGCAACAGGAGGAACATTGCAATGGGAACGTTTACGCGATTGAAAAACGGTGGTCCAACTGTAACCTTGTGCCCCTGAACCCATTCTGAAAGCACCGGGAACAGAGTTCCCCAAAGAATCGCAAAGCATGACGCGAGGAGCACGAGGTTTTGAAAAAGGAAACTGGATTCGCGGGAAAGCAACGATTCCAGGCGATGCTCGCTCCGCAGGTGATCGCGGTTCCTGATGTAGAAGTAGAGACAGACCGTGAAGATAGTTCCCAAAAACCACATGAACCATTCGCCAATCGAGGACTGCGCGAACGCGTGCACCGAACTTACAACGCCGCTACGAGTGAGAAAGGTCCCAAAAATGGAAAGCATGAACGTGGAGAAGATAAGCCAGACATTCCACGTTTTCAGCATGCCTCGCTTCTCCTGCATCATCACCGAATGCAGGAAGGCCGTTCCTGTCAGCCAAGGGAAGAAAGACGCGTTTTCGACGGGATCCCAGCCCCAATAGCCACCCCAGCCAAGCACCGAGTACGCCCAGTGGGCACCGAGAAAAATCCCGCATGTCAGGAATCCCCAAGTAACCATGGTCCAACGACGGGTAATGTGGATCCATTTCTCACCCGGGTACTTCATGATCAGGGCACCGAGTGCAAAGGCAAACGGGACCGCGAATCCCACGTATCCCAAGTACAGCATTGGGGGGTGAATCACCATTTCGGGATACTGGAGTAGTGGATTAAGTCCATTGCCATCCGCTGGGATGTTCCCGGTTACGAGTGCGAAGGGTCGGGCGGCAAAGTTGAGTAGCAACAAGAAGAAAAGCTGCACTGCTGCCAGGATTGTGGAGGCATATGCCGTAAGCTTTACGTCCACCTTGTGCCGCAGACGCAGCACCAACCCATAAGTGCTTAGCAAAAACGCCCAGAAGAGCAGGGAGCCTTCCTGCCCCGACCAAAGTGCGGCAAACTTGTAAGGAGTGGGAAGGTCGCGATTGGTGTGGTGCAGGATGTAGGCCACCGAGAAGTCATTATTCAGTGCCGCCCAAACTAAGGCAAAGGCGGCTCCGGCAACGGCTACCCAGATTGCGATCCCTGCTCGGCGCGCGGTTTCCGCAAGTCCATCGCTTTGAATACCCACGGCTTGCCGCCGGAGAGCAAGAGCCCCGAACAACAGGCAATATCCGCTCAAGACCAGAGCGAAGAGCAGTGCGAAGCTTCCAAACAGAGGCATAGCAGGAAAATTAGTAACTACACAGTCGGGAATGTTCCGGAAGCCACAATTCTACCTGCTTTTGCAAGGATCTCGCCCATCCAAATGGTCTAGATGGTAGTCGGAAATCGGATGTGACAGATGTCACCGTTGTTCTGACTTAGCAACGGCCGACTTGACGAGTTTGATCAATTCCGGGGGCGGGCATGGCTTCTGACGGAACAGGATATCCATGCCGGCATATTCCTGTTCTGCTTCGGCCAATCCACTGATAACAATGACGGGAACCTCGGGATTTACCTTGCGGACAAGACGGACAAAGTCCGACCCGGTGGCTTCCGGCATGACGTGGTCCGTGACGATTACCCCGATCTTCTGGGCATCGGAGAGGCTGCGAAGCAGGGCAAGTGCGCTGTCGGCACTGGTGGCGATCTGTACCTCGAGTCCGGCCTGGCTTAGCACCGTCTGCCGAGTCGAAAGCTGAACCGGATTGTCATCAACCAGGAGAACAGTTTTGCTCAACGCGCTCTTACCCTTTCGCTTTACGTTAGAAGTGGATACTTCGGATGTTATCTGTGGCCTCGCAGTTCTGCCTCTGCGCGGAACCAGTCATCCACGTGTTTTCCGTGCTGTCCGCCGCGCTGCATGTACAACTCATAAGCGCGCTGACGGATTCTGTCTTCGCTCACGCTAAGGTAGACACTAGTGTCGGTAGCCCGTGAGGGCAGCGGGACGTCCGCATTAGCGGCCTTGCTTTCGGCAGCAGAGCTCATTTGTAGAACAGAGCTCGGGATTTTCTTTTTTGATGCGGTGGCGGCGCCATTGCTCCCAGCGTCGCCGTTAGCGTTAGCCGTCGTTTTATTGGAACCTTTTGCTCTTGCCATGGGGGACTTCTCCAAATTCGCGGATTGTTACTGTTGAGTACTCAAGGTTGAGCAGAGACCGAAGCGATGCCCGCGGATCACTCACAACAGTTTTGATTCTAACAAGCAGAAGGGTTGTGGAGGAAAGGCGTTTCAGGAAAAAGCGTTTCAAGAGAGGCGTTTCAGGGAGATGCGTTTCAAATGAAGCTTAATTTTCTAAGTTGTTGTTCCCAACCTTACTTGTGGATTAAGGTGCAAGCCCCCTGTTTCCCGGATTTTGCTTTGTGTTAAGTGACTGTTCGTAAATTTCAAGAAAGAGGTGACGAGATACGCCTCATTCGAAACGCTTTCCCTTGAAACGCCTTTCTTGAAACGATTCTCCTGAAACGCTTTACGTCCTAGTGAAAGTCATGGGACCGAGTCACGGCGTCAGTGATCTCTAGCCGGCTCACTCGCAAGGCCTTTACAGAAATCACGTTCTCCACGTTCTGCAGAATCCCCTCAATTAAAAGAAAACGCTCGTGGATGACTAGTAAGCGGTTCTGATCGTACAGATCGGGCATGATGATCGCATTGGAGATTCCGGTTTCGTCCTCAAGACTAAGAAAGATAAAGCCATTAGCGGTTCCGGGACGTTGCCTTGCAATCACACAGCCTGCGATACGAGTGAATTGCCCGTGTTTTAAGTGGCACAGGTCGATAGCCCGAACCACCCGCATGCGATTCATCTCTTCGCGGCGATAAAGCATGGGATGCGGCCCAACCGTCAGGCCAGTTCCGTGGTAATCGGCGATGAGGCGCTCTTCGGATGTCATTTGCGCTAGAGGTGATGGGGGATCAGGCTCCACGATATCCGCGATTAAAGGTCCTTCCACCCATGCTGCTTTCTCCACTTGCCACAATACGTCGCGGCGGTGGAATTTCGCGTTAGGCAGGGCTTGACGTGCCGAAAAATACTTTTGATTCTCGGTTCGCGTCAGGGCATCGACTTTCAGTCGTGCCGAAAGTGGTTGCGATATTTCTCCCTCCTTAGCGTGCTCAGGTTTTGTGGAAAGAACGCCTTCATTAAAAGTACTTACCTCAGCGGCTAAAGCCGAATTAATTTCCGAATTCTTATCGGCACGTCTGAAGCCGGTGCCCTTCCCCAAATCTGCAGCAGCATGTTGACTCGGCGAAAAAGGTCCCCCGAGTCCGTTCAAAGCTCCAATCTGTGCGAGCGTGTTTAATTCATTCCGACGCAACTCCGGAACACGACGCGCTAAATCGTCCACCGAAGAAAATATTTTGCGATTGCGTTCATTCACCAAAGCCAGCGCCGCTTCTTCACGCAGGCCGCGAACATAGCGCAATCCCATACGCAATGAAATGCCGCAGCTGGGCCGGTTATGCGGAGCGTCGCCGCCGCACTCGCATTCGAGGGTGCAGGGCCAATATGAACGCGTCACATCCACAGGCCGAATCCTCAATCCATGCCGCTGCGCGTCTTTCACGATCGTCGCTGGATGATAAAAACCCATCGGTTGATTGTTTAGAAGGGCTGCTGTGAACGCCGCCAGATAGTGACACTTGAGATATGCGCTGGCATACGCCAGCAGCGCGAAGCTGGCGGCGTGCGATTCGGGGAATCCGTACAATGCGAACGAGACGATGGACTGAACGATTTCGTCCTGAGCTTGCTGACCGATACCGTTCTCGGTCATGCCGCTACGCAGCCGCGTTTCAATAACTGCCATTTTGGCCTGGGAGCGTTTATTACCCATCGCGCGACGTAGCTCCTCGGCTTCGCCTCCGCTAAAGTTGGCAACCACCATCGCCATGCGCAGAAGCTGCTCCTGAAAGAGTGGAACGCCAAGGGTGCGTTTTAATACCGGCTCGAGTTTTGGATGAGCATAGCTGACAGGCTCAAGGCCTTGCCGGCGTTTCAAATAGGGATTCATCATCTTGCCCACAATCGGACCGGGCCGAATGATCGCCACTTGAATCACGATGTCGTAGAAGCATTTCGGACGATTGCGTGGAAGCGCCGACATCTGCGCTCGGCTCTCTACCTGAAAGAGTCCAACAGTGTCGGCTTGCTGCAGTCCCTCATAGACCTGCGGATCATTTTGCGGGAGCTGGGCCAATTCCACGCGATCACCGTAATGCTGCGGGATCAGTTCGATGCAATCTTCGAGCACCGCCATCATTCCTAATCCCAGCAGATCGATCTTCACCAGATTGAGATCAGCGCAATCTTCCTTATCCCACTGCACAACTACTCGCCCGGGCATGCTGGCCGCCTCAAGCGGCACTACAGAGCTAAGCTGTCCCTGGCAGACGACCATGCCGCCAGAATGTTGGCCAAGATGACGCGGCAGATCTTGCACACGCAGAGCAAGGTCGAGGAATTTCGAGATGCGTGGATGGCAAAGATCAAATCCTGCGTGGCGGAATTGCTGCTCCATCGTGTCTGTCGGTCCTTTCCACTCCCATGAACCAACCAGCGCGGACAATCGATCCAGAGTCTCGACATCGAAGCCGAGCGATTTGCCTACCTCGCGGGCTGCCGAGCGTCCGCGATAGGTAATGACATTTGCTGTCATGGCGGCTCCGTGTGCGCCGTACTGCGCGTAAACATGCTGAATTACGCGCTCGCGCTGGTCACCGCTGGGCAAGTCGAGATCGATGTCCGGCAACTCGCCTCGTTCTGCGGAAAGGAAGCGCTCAAAGAGCAACTCCATGCCCACTGGATCGATGGCTGTAATTCCCAGCGCATAACAAACGGCGCTGTTGGCAGCCGATCCACGCCCTTGCACCAGAATGCGTTGTTCGCGGCAGAAGCGAACGATGTCCCATACGATGAGGAAATAGCCTTCAAGTTTGAGACGCTCGATGAGCGCCAGTTCGCGTTCGATTTGCTGCTGGGCGCGTTCACGCAAATCAGGCGACTTCTGCCTGTAGCGCTCATGCATGCCTTCTCTGGTGCGTTCGTGAAGAAACGAAATCGTCGTCTCCCCCGCAGGCACCGGATACCGTGGAAATTCGTATCCAAGATCCTTCAGCGTGAACTTCAGTCGGCTGGAAAGCATCGTGGTATTTGAAATTGCTTCCGGCAGATCGGCAAAGAGCTGTTCCATTTCGGCAGGTGTACGAATGAATCGTTCGGAGTTGATCGAGAGCAGGCGCCCTGCATTCTCCAGTTGCCGGTGATGACGAATGCAGGTGAAGACATCAAGAATCTCGCGCTCCGCAGCCGTTGCATATGACACACCGTTTGTCGCAAGAATGGGAAGACTTAGTTTGCGCGCAATGGCGACCGCAGCCTGGTTGCGAGCTTCTTCGCGTCGATCGAAATGTCTTTGCAACTCCACGTATACATTCTGCGGACCGAAGATGCGCATCATGCGCTCCACTGCGCGCACTCCTTCCTCGTATCCACCGCGCATGAGAGCCTCGGCGAGCGGGCCGTCTTCGCCGCCGGTAAGACAGACCAGTCCACTAGCATGCTCTTCCAGTTCCTCTATCCGAGCTGCGCTTTCTTCTTTCTTTGCGCGCAATTTCGTGCGGGTAATGAGCCGGCAAAGATTCTGATATCCCTGACGCGATTCGACGAGCAAGGGATAACGTGCGGGTCCAGCTTCGCCGAAGAGAGTGTCATCGACTGTGACTTCCGCACCGATATGAGCGAGAATGTTGAACTTCTGAGCTGCCAAATGAAATCGCGGTGCTCCGTATACGCCATTGCGATCGAGCAGCGCCATCGCCGGCATGCCGTAGTCTGCACAGACAGCAATCAGGGCTTCGGGCAGGGAAGCGCCTTCGAGAAAGCTGAAAGCAGATCGGGAATGGAGTTCTATGTACATCTTTTTTAGCCGGATTTCACCACGAAGATACGGAGTCACGGAGAAAGGCCCGAGAGAAACCACAAAGGACACGAAGGGTCACAAAGGATTCGGGCTTGATTCCCTTCGTGCTCCTTCGTGTCCTCTGTGGTTAGCTTTGGTTTTCTCCGTGACTCCGTGACTCCGTGTCTCCGTGGTGAAATCGCCTTCATGATTAATCAAATGCCCCTTCGAGATACCACTTCGCTGAATTTAGATCGCGGTACATACGCACCAGCATTGGCGAAGATTGCTCTGCTCGGAGTTCGATATCCCATTCGTCGCGGGTCCATGCTTGAGTGGTCCACCAGCCGCCGTTATTGCGCCATGGCCCTGCCGCGGCGGTTACGCGGTGTGTCTGTCCGCGAAAAAAGACACGCGCAGGCATTTCATTTTGCATTTGAACTTTAATCGCAAGCGGTGGACGAAAGATGCGTAGCGCCGTCCGCTGCGTGCGCGGCCTGTCATGACTCTTCGAGGCTTTTGTATATGGACGGAATGCACACATGCGAAAGCCACTGGGAGCGTGAGTGTCGAGCAATTCGGCAGAGCCTACGCGATCGTCGCCGGCGATGCCGCGAATGCGAGCAAGCGTGAGCTCGAGCCTTTCCGGCGCTGGCCCGCGGGGAAGAAATAATCCTGATTGTGCGAAGCGAGGAGGAGCGGCCTCCGCAGCCAGAAAAATCTTCTTTACCGGGCCGCCTGGGGGATGCGCGGCAAGGTCGAGTTGCAGTAGTTTCAGGAATGTCCGGCTGTCCTGCATTGGAACAGGGAACTGGAAGCTGCGCTGATAGGTGCTCTTACTCTGCTCCTGTTCCTCAATGGATTGATCTTCATGCCCGGTCAGCTCCAGCGTAATCCGCAACTCGTTGGCAGCAAGTGATCGCGCCGCGAGGCGCGCACAGATTTGCTCGAGCAGGCGATTCAAAATAAACGCCAGTGGCTCGAGCAGCTCAACTGCATCTTCGAGCTCGATCGATTCTTCGAATTTGGTGATCGATTCGGCCGGGACAAGAGTGCGCTCGGTTCGTCCTTGCGCGAGCTTTTGCAGATGCAACCCTTCCTGCCCAAGCCGCTGGCTCAGCGCGATCTCCGGGAGTGCGGCGAGTGCAGCAAAATCACGGATACCCCATCGCTCAAACGTTTCGAGCATCTCCGCAGGAGGTTGGAGTAGCTGAATTGGCAAAGAACCGAGTCGCTTGGCTTCCGTGCCGGGAACAATGATGGTCATTCCAGAGAAGCCGCGCGCAGCATACATGGCCGAATCAGGATTGCCGGCAATCGCAACACTGGCTGCAAGTCCCATTGTGGAAACATGTGAACGGATTCGGCGAGCAATGATGGAGGGAGATCCGAAAAGGCGTTCCAGGCCAGTGATATCCAGAATCACGGTGTCACTGGATTTGGTCTTGTCATCAGGATTTGCGGTACGTCGGGAGCTGTCTTCGACGCGCGGAGAGAAAGCATAAGTGCAATCGAGCAGCGCACTATATGCAGCTTCCTCCTGGGCAATCGATCGCCGGCAGAGATGAATATTTGGGCACGCTTCCGATTGCACCTTCGTCATGCCGATATCGACGCCTAGCTCCCGCGCCTGCTGATTGGCAGCAATGATCGTGAGCAGCGGTGGAGTGCCATCGAGCACGGCTACCGGTCGCTCACGCAGCTCAGACGCAGTGCGTGCAATGGCTTGTACAGGGAACTCGGGAACGTAAATGCAGGCAAAAAGCATGATGATTCAGGGAAGGACATCGGCTTCAGCCGTGCCGATACTAGCAATTAAGACTTCCGGCTTTAGCCACTGAGGTTCACGTGACACGAATGTCAATTTGGCACTTCTGCACTCCTCAGTGGCTAAAGCCGGACGAATTTAAAGTCCTTTCACCGGCACGGCTGAAGCCGATGCCCTTCTCTAATGCCTTCGGTGCCGCACTGTCCGGAACAACAAACTCGGAACGCACTGGCACTTTCTTCGAGCTACTGATGTCTCGTGATCGTGCTACTTGAAAGTGTGCGTGCGTAGTATTCAGTAGACGTGCTCGCGGAGTAATCCAACGCTGGGGCATTTCAAATGACGATGCCATTGGTTTGTCGAACGGTATGGCTACTCCCTGAGCAGTCACGCGAAAAGCCACCTCATGGTTGACAGAAGCACCGCCGAAATGTGCGCCTACGATGGGTTCTTCTACTTCAGCAGTTTCACTCCAGGCAGCTTGTCGCGCGGCAAAATCCAGGACCAGAGAAGCACAGCTCTTAGCACTGGGTTGTTGTTCAACGATGACGAATGCGGTTGATGTGTTTTCGACTGCGCGGCGAAAACGAAACCAGGTTGTGAGCGGAATTCGCCGGGCTGCTTGAATGGAGATGTCGGCAAGATCGAGAATCACGAGTCCAAAGCCGCCAGCCTGCAAAAGTAAATCGGTAATTTTCAAAGCTTGTTCAATGTGGGAATACTCTTTGGACGAATCGAGCGATGTAACTCCTACCGAATTGAATATTTGCTTGACCGATTTGTTCTTGTGCGTGCCGCCATGTCTCTTTGGCGAATGCGAACCGCACCTGATCCACAGCAACCTTGCCAGATCTACGCCGGCACCGGTTGCCGACTGTGGATCGAAAGCATCGCTTGCATCCACAAGCGCGCAGATTTCGTCGCGGCGTATGGACTCTGCAATAAGGGCCATCAAAACGCTGCTTCGCCCGGAGGATGTGGGTCCGCAGATCTCAGTTACGCAGCCCAGGGGCACGCCTGCAGTAAGAGAATCAATCGCCGTGATAGTGGTTGGGATCATTTCCGGCAGCGATCTCTGAGGTGGAGTTAGTGCTCGAGGAATGCGATGTTCCAGGATTGTTTCCAGGTGTGTACGCAGTGCGGAGGTGCTATTCATCGTGGTTTCCCAAGCAAAGAGGTTTAGCGTACTTTCGCTTTATATTCGCCTAATGAGTTAGGATTTTCCTCCGCGATGAAATGGTTGTCAAGAGGCGGGAATTGCGATCTATCGGCTGAGGAGCTGGCCGCTCGCAAATCTGCTAAATGTTTGGAATCAATTACTTAGCCGTGTAATGTTGCGCCGAATTCTTCGCAGCAAAACTTAACCGAAATTTTGTTGACTGTCTGAAACAGCGGCAGTAATGTTCGAGCAGCTACCCTTGAACATGTCAATGAAACGGATTCTCGCCTATGGCGAGGACGCCCATGTTATCTCTACGCGTGCCATGATTTTGCAGCGTTCGGGATACGACGTTGCTCACACCACTCGCGCTGACGAGTTGGTTTCGCTGCTGCGCGGAATATTTTTTGACATGCTTCTGATCGGAGATTCGTTACGCACACCCCAAAACGTGCGTCTGGTGCAGCGTTTGAGAGAACAATTTCCTACGCTCACCATCGTTATGGTTCAGGATGAGCAAGACGAACGTGATCCCTGGTCTACAGCTTTTGTGAGTAGTGGTCCTGAGCAGCTTGTGAACGCAGTCCGCTTGGTTCTCAAAGACAACCGCAAGCCCGTGAAGAGCAGTGCGGCCGAGATCAAGCTAAAGGCGATGCGCAGCACAGCTGGCTAATAGTCCGCGTGCCTGAAAGCTTAGAGCGACAGTTCCAGAGTCATCTTCCTATAAGCCAACATGACGTCCGCTTTAGTGACCATGCCCAGCAGGCGTTTTTCATTGCGCCGCGAAACAACGGGAAAATTGGCGAGATGAAACTCACGCATGCGCTCCACCACTTCATGCATCGTTTGATCAGGAAATGCGCATTTCAGATCGCGTGAATAAACGGCATCTACCTGAACTTGTCCTCGCTCGCTCCTGTCGATCTTCACGATGTCGGACATGCTGATCATGCCGGCAAGCTCGCCGTCTTCGTCGAGCACCGGCATGGCGAACACCTCTCGCGCGAACATGATCTCCTGCACAGATTCGAGCGTGTCATGAGGGGAGGCTGCCGGAATTTCGTTCATCACCTGCGAGACGCGCACACCAGAGAGAAGATGCAGAGGGGAACGCTGGTTTTGTTGCTGTTTGCGAAATTGAAGGATCAAAAGCCCGATTTGAAGAAGCAGGATCAGGCTGCTTAGCGCGAGAAACAGTAGTGAGTAAGTGTTTGTTTGCAAGGTCCAGACTCCCACTGGGATTCCGATTGGGGGCTCAGGTCCCGCTTTTGCAGTGGTTATACCTCATTTGGAAAATAGTGGGAATCAAAAATATTTATGCAGGTTATAGAACAGCGTAAAGATGGCCTGAAAAAGCGAAATCCCTGATTGCTTTAACAATCAGGGATCCCAATCAAGGGCAAGACGTCAACAGCTTATTGTGTGTAGCTCAGCGCCGACAGGGCTTTACGGAATTGCTGGCGATAGTTGCGGCTCATCGTAAGCTCTTTTCCATCCACCAGCTTCACCATGTAGTCTCCATGAGGCAGTGGACGAAACTCCCGCAGACACTCGATATTGATAATCGTGCAGCGGTGGATACGAACAAACTGCCTGGAATCCAACTTCTTTTCCAACTCGTTCATAGTAGACCGCATGCGGTGCGCCTGGGAACCGCAATGCACTTGAACATAATTAGCCGATGACGTGAAGGAATCAACCTGTTGTACCTTCTGAAAGAAGATGCGATCGCCGTTGCGAAGCGCCAGGCGTTCCAGGTACTTTGGTGATTCCTGATTCGGAACCAGCACCGGCGTGGGCCTGGAAGGCGCGGGCCGAGATACCATGCTGCGCTCCATCTGCACGCGAAGCTTGGCCCGCTCTACAGCCTGGAGAAGACGCTCGTCGTGGAACGGCTTTACCACATAATCGGCGGCATGCGCGTCAAAGGCCCGAGCAGCGTAACGTTCGAGGGCGCTCATGAAAACCACTGCAGGAATTTTCTCGCGACTCGATTCCACTACCTGGAAACCTGGTACTTCAGGTAGCTGAACATCTACAAACAGCATGTCGGGTGCGTACTCGGCAATCGCGGCGAGGGCCTCTTTGCCGTCTGCGCATTCGCTTACGATCTCGATAGAGTCGTCGTCCTCGAGAAGGCGGCTTATGGCTTCGCGGGCGGAAGGCTGGTCGTCGGCGATCAGTGCACGGAATCTCGATTGGGCAAACGCGGCGGCATGTATGGAGTCTGTTGCCATAACGTCTTGAACACCTCACTGTTTTCCATAGTTCGTGGTTGTCGGTTCAAAGCCAAGGCGGCATCAGGAACGTGGCGGAGCTGAACTGGAGTGCGGAAATCCGCAGAAGGATGTTGCGCAACCCAAGTTTGCGAATTCGATTGCGCCTGTTTTATCTGACTCTCGTCGAGCTCTCTTGCGAGCTCGGCAAATTTGTTCTGAAACAGTTGTGGAATGAAAACGCCAGAAGCTTCTGCAGACAGGTACCAGCCATATGCGGCAGTCGCGTCGATGACCGCTGCGCAGCCGACCAGGGAGCAGAGTGCAAGGTTCAGATAACTCTGTCCGTTTCCTTGTTCCGCCGCTGCCGAAAACCACTTTAAGGCCTCGCGCTTATCCTGCTTACCTGTCGTTCCCTGAAAATAGATTCTTCCCAGATTGTTCTGTGCGGCAGCGTAACCTTTGTCGGCCGCCTTGCGGTAAAGCTCAATAGCTCTGGCCAGATCGGCCTTTACGCCATTCCCGTTTTCGTAACAAACACCTAGTAGAAAATTCGCCGCAGGAAGGTCGCGATGAGCAGCGCGTTTTAGCCATTTGATTCCGAGTTCGGGGTCGCGTGGCACGATCTCACCATTCAGGTAGATCATCGCAAGATCGACTTGTGAAATGTCCAGACCAGCTGTTGCGGAACGAATCAGGAGCTCCAGCGCTCGCTCGGGATCTTTCGCAGCTCCCCAGCCGCTGAGATAAATCACTGCGAGGTTGTGCTGAGCAACTGAATAGCCGGACGAGGCTGCGCGCAGAAACCAGCGAATTGCCTCCGACTCGTTGCGTTCGACCCCGTGACCCAGCAGATAGAGCACGCCAAGATTTGTTTGCGAGTCGGGATCGCCTTGATCACTTGCCTTACGAAACCAGCGTGCTGCCTCTTCGTAATTCACTTTACCCACTCGGCCCGAAATATATGCTTTTGCTACTTGAGTCTCTGCAGTTAAAGAGCCATTCTCGGCTTGGGTGAGCAGCTTGCTAAATTCCGACTCGCCAATCGGTTTCACAGCTGCTATCGCGTCGCGTTGAGATATAGATGCCGTGATCGCGAGAAGGATGAAAAACGATTTCAAGGAAAACGATGTGAAACGCGTTGGACTACTTTCCATGCCTGACATCGCAACACCACCTGAAAACAGAAAGAGGCTGCCGGATCCTGAAACGAATCAGGATCGCGACAGCCTCCGATGTATTCGGTCAGCTACTTCGCTAGCTGAATTTGATCTTCTGCCTCGAAACCTCTACCAGAACGGGAATCCCATCTTGAATCTTCAGTCTTTCAATCTCTCCGTGTCCCATCTGCTGACAGTAGCGCACGAACGCCTGCCATGCCGGATGCAGCGATGCTTCCGGCTCGTCACTCTTTGAAGTCGATCCGTTGCGGCGCGACTCCGGCGCGTTGTTGCGCTCACTCATCCAGATCCCGTCTGGTTGCCTGTTTGTACCTTTGACGCTATGCACCTATATCGGTTAGCAGGTCGTCAATCAATTTACATTTCGTATGCCATCCATCAATACGCCGTCCGATGGCCGCAAGTTCCCTCAAGATTCACGATCTGCAGTGAGTGGCTGGGACAAATCTTACAGCGCAGTCGTTGTTCATTTTCGGACAAAGCTTGTATGAATTCGGACACGCTCGTGCGCAGCGTACTGACGCAGATTGTCACTGTCCTGTCTGGCAGTAGTGACAGATGCCGATTTATTCGCTACCCAGTCGAGCTCTCAGCGTATGAAACCGTCAGACTGCGATTGTCAGACCAAGGTGCAGCGCCGCTCCCTGTACACTGTTGCGCGGGGCAAGAGACGTGGACACAGCGTACTTCGTACATCGCCTTCATTTCGGCTTCCTCATTACATTCCATTACCTGTTTCCCCAGCTAACCATGGGCCTTTCCCCGCTCATCGTCATTCTGAAGAGCATTGCGCTGAGAACCGGGAACCAGGCGTATGACAATGCAGCCCGCTTTTGGATGAAAATCTTCGGGATTAATTTCGTTCTGGGCGTGGTGACTGGCATTCCGATGGAGTTTCAGTTTGGGACCAACTGGGCCCGCTTTTCCCAGATGACAGGCGGCGTGATTGGGCAAACCCTGGTGATGGAAGGCGTCTTTTCATTCTTTCTCGAGTCGGCATTTCTCGGCTTGTTTTTGTTCGGAGAAAAGCGATTGACTCGCGTCGCGCATTGGTGGACTGGATTCATGGTCTTCCTCGGCTCCTGGCTATCGGGTTTCTTCATCATCGTTACCGACGCCTGGATGCAGCATCCCGTCGCCTACACACGCTTACCTGACGGTTCGTACCAAGTGAGCAGCTTTTCCGGTTTGCTGCTTAACCCTTGGGCTCTCTTGCAGTATGCACACAACATGAGCGGCGCCGTGATCACCGGTGCGTTCGTCATGTCCGCTGTGGGAGCCTTCTATCTGCTCAACCGGCGCTTCGAGGAATACGGGCGGATTTTCCTTCGGATCGGCGTGACTGCCGGGTTTGTTTGTTCGGTTCTCCAGGTCTTTCCCACGGGCGACCTTCACGGAAAGTATTTGGCCAAGCACCAGCCCATAACTACGGCTGCCATGGAGGGGCTTTTCCGAACTGAGAAGGGCGCGCCGATGGTGTTGATAGGCCAACCTGACGTGGAGCATCAGCGAATAGATAATCCCTTGGTCGTGAACAAAGTTCTGAGCTTTCTCGTGTACGGCACGACCGAAGCCCAAGTAAAAGGTTTGGATGCATTCCCACGGGAAGACTGGCCGACGAACATTCCGCTGCTCTATTTCAGCTATCACATCATGGCTGGGCTCGGGACTATTTTCATCGCCGTCATGAGTCTCGCGATCCTCCAGCTCTGGCGTAGAAGTCTTGTTGAAACGCGCTGGCTGCTATGGGTAATCATGTTGTGCCTGCCGTTTCCGTATATTGCGAACACTGCCGGATGGTTGACCGCGGAAGTAGGTCGTCAACCGTGGTTGGTATACGGTCTGATGCGTACCAATATGGGATACTCGCACAATGTTTCGGCTGGAAACGGCTTATTCACTTTGCTGGGCTTCATGGGACTCTACGCTCTTCTCGGGGTCTTCTTTCTTTTCCTGGTTCATCGTGAGATCGATCATGGGCCAGCTCTGCATCCCAATGTTGAATCTCAGCCAATCAGTGTGGCAGGAGACTAGCGGTGGCAACGGTTTGGTACCTTCTCGTCGCATTCATGCTGGCCACTTACGTTGTGCTTGACGGGTTTGACCTCGGCGCCGGCATCGCGCATCTCTTCGTTGCTCGTACGAATGACGAGCGCAGGATGGTTCTGCGCGCCATCGGACCAGTATGGGACGGAAATGAAGTCTGGCTGCTTGCCGCCGGCGGAACTCTGTTCTTCGCGTTTCCATTGCTTTATGCCTCGAGCTTCAGCGGCTTCTACTTGCCTCTCAACATGGTGCTGTGGCTTCTGATCCTGCGGGGTATTGGCATCGAATTCCGCATGCATCTGGACAACAGCGTGTGGAGGGACTTCTTCGATGGACTTTTTTCCCTCGGCAGCCTTTTCCTGGCGATATTCTTCGGAGCAGCTTTGGGCAACGTGATTCGCGGTGTGCCGCTTGCCGCCGACCACTATTTTTTTTGAGCCACTGTGGACCAACTTCCTGCCGGGCGAAAACGCGGGCGTGCTCGACTGGTACACGGTATTGACTGGAGTGATGGCCCTGATTGCGCTCACAATTCACGGTGTTAATTACGTAGCTGTGAAAACGAGTGGAGAACTCGCGCAACGTTGCCAAGCCGCGGCGCGCAAACTATGGCCATTGCTTCTTGTGCTGACGATAGCGAGCTGCGTGGCAACTATCGTGATTCGACCGCGAGTGCTTGAGAATTACAAAGCGCATCCAATCGGATTTCTCATTCCTGTCATCGTGGCCGTGAGCTTAGCGGTCATGTTCACAGCTCGCCGAGCCGGCAATGATCGCCGCGCTTTTATTGCCTCTTGCGCCTATCTGGCGAGCATGCTTGGAGGAGCCGCGTTTGCGCTGTATCCAAGCTTGCTGCCTTCCAGCAATCCCAACGTTGAGGACATCACCATCTACAACGCTGCCGCGGGTTCCTACTCGCTTACTTACGGCGTGATCTGGTGGTCGATCGGAATGCTCATCGCGATTGGATACTTCGTCATGGTTTACCGCATGTTCCGGGGCAAAGTCAGTTTGCAATCCGGCGAGCACGGATACTGACGATCGCATCTCCTCATTGCCCAACAGTCTCCCGGTCTCTCTTGTAAGGCTGATTCAAATATCTTCGGGCCTCGTCGAGAGCGCCTTGCGTGTTGTCGTTCGTCTGAAGTGCCTGGCGATATTCATTGGTTGCGCGCTCACGCTGATCGGTAATGTCGAAGATCTTGCCGAGTTGAATGTGGCTCCAGACCTCCGTCCACTTCGGTTCGCCATCTCCGCTCAGCGCTTCACGATACGCATTGGCGGCCGACTGATAGTTTTTCTGTAAAAAGAAAACCTCAGCGACACGATAGTGCCCAAGTGAACTATTGTGGTTGGCGTCGAGTGCCTTCTGATATTCCTTCAGCGCCTCCGCCAAATCTCCCTGCTGCGCAAGTTGCTGTCCGCGCAGAATCGCGACACGCACACGCAGATCTGGTGAGTTCTTCAAGACCCAGTTATTGGGATCGAGCACAATGCGCCGCGGTTTGCCGAAGGTTTCCACCGAGTACGTGGACTCAGTTCCGACTACGTCGATGCGTTTCATCTCGCTTTTGCCATCGGTATCGACGCGAATCTCGAGCGGCATGCGGAACAGATCAAGGTCCTGATTGATTTGTCCGACAATGCGGAAGCCTTTGTTATTACCCATGCGGTAGGTTGTGTATTTGTTCTTGAACTCAGGAGCCCCAGTTCCATCGAGCCACTGCGTGAAGAATGCTCCCAGCTTTTGCCCGGCATTTTGCTCCGCCAGTGCGCGGAATTGCTCTGTAGTGACTGTTTTTCCGGCGTACTGTTGGGCAAGCGACTTCATCGTGCGGTCATAGCCGGCATCGCGCAACTGCCAGCGGAGCATGTGGAAGATCATGCCGCCTTTGTCCGTAACCAGGGACTGAAATTCCGGCGAGAACGGATCGAGTTTCGCCACTCCCGAAAGGGGAATGTTGTCGTAGGCGAGCGCGCCGACTGCCATGTCTTTGCAGGCTTCCTCGAAACCGGCTTGGCCGGCCGCGTCCTGCACATAGCGAACTTCGCTGTCTCGAGCTGCGCCTTCGGTGATCCAGAAATCATCCTTAGCTGCTGGGCTCACCGATGCGCCCCACCATTGATGGGCAAGCGTATTCGCCAGGAGGCGGTAGTTAACTTTTTCGCTGATCGCTCTGGTAGTGATGGCTGCAACTTGCGGAGCCCAGGCTGACGGAATTGTGTCTTCCGGGAGTTCGACGATGCTTAGGTTCGCGGTGGAGATCGGACCGTAGATGCTGGAGAAGAACGCCAGTTCTTTGGCGGCGGTCTCCGCGTAGGTTCGTGCCAGCTCTTTGTGATTCGGCTTGAAATAAACCTTCAGGTTGCTGTCGTTGGTCTCGACGAACGTTCCCGCGATGATCGTGCCGGGGAAGCTCGGCGTGTCCCAATTAAACCCGACTGTCTTGTTGCCCGAGGAGGCTGGACGTGGCTGCAACGGCTTCGATGCGCTGCCAATCACAGAGAAGAAAGCTGGAACTGTAACGTTGATCGTCGCGGTAAAGCGGTTCGTGTTGTAGCCGACCATCGGGAACCAGCGCGCGGGATAAAGCAGGTATGTCGTGTCTGGTCCGATCGATGCCAGCTTCAGCCCTTCCACTGGACTGTCGTCCGCCTTGTCCAGCACGCCTTCGTAATCGAAGGTCAGCGTCTGAGACCGGCCCTTGCTCATTCCCTCCGGCAGGGAAACCCGCACCGTGAAGTCCTGGGTAACGCGCTCCGTCGGCATCACTTTGCCGGCTTCGTTGGTAACGCGAGTCACGCGCAGGGCGTTGTTAAGCTCGAAGACCGCAGTACTGATGTCGTCCAGCGCGGTGAACTTCACCTTGGCTTTGGCGGTGATGTGGTGGGTTTTCGGCGCCAGATCGGCATCGATCACGTAATCATTCACCTGGATGCGTGGCCGCTCGGCAGCGCTCGCAGGTGCACTAACAGCCAGAACGCAGGCTGCC
Organism: Terriglobales bacterium; assembly: GCA_035567895.1. Taxonomy (NCBI): domain Bacteria; kingdom Pseudomonadati; phylum Acidobacteriota; class Terriglobia; order Terriglobales; species Terriglobales bacterium. The sequence goes on from DATMPC010000082.1 coordinate 57,606, forward strand.
AAAACCAGCAGCCGAGTAAAGCAATTGGCAGCGCCCGCCGCAGCGAGCGTCCGTCGAAACAAACTCATTGAAGCTCCAGAGTAGCTACTCTTCGTACGATGCAAATGGGAATCCGGATAGATGTAGATGCCAGCCTTTCACAAATACGAGGCAAGGGGCCCGCACGAAGGATTACCTTTATTCTATTAAACGAACGAGGCGTATAAATAGTTTAAGCCAAGCGCCAGCTTGCCCCTGCCAATCTTGACCTCAAATTGCCTTCTCCTTAACAGGTTGCGCGGGCGAAATCGCCTCAGCAATCGCTTCCGCCGCCCGGGAGATTGCCGTCTGATCTCCGAAATCCCCAACCTTTCTGAGTGCACTCCGCACGCTTCCCAGGTTGCGAACCATCTCAGCCCGGGGCTCGCCCTCCGGAAGCAATCGCCGGATCTGCCGAACAACATTCTCAGGGGTGAAATTCGACTGAATTAATTCTGGGACGATCTCGCGTCCGGCGATCAGGTTCACCATGCCATAGTTCTTCACCTTCACCAGACGCCGCCCAATCGCGTAGGTGAGGTTAGAAACGCGGTAAACGACCAGAAACGGCGTGCCAATCAGCGCCGCCTCCACCGTCGCCGTGCCGCTGGCGACCACGGCAGCTTGAGAGTGCAGAAGCGCAGCGCGGGCATCATCCACTAGATGAACACGCGCCGAACCTATCTGTTGCGCCATCCACTCACGTGGCAGGGTGCTGGCGACAGGAATGACGTATTCGTATTCCGATCCCAGGGTACGGGCTGCTTCCAACATGACCGGCAGATTGAGCAGAATTTCTTTCTTTCTGCTCCCTGGGAGAAGCGCGATCCACGGCTTTCCAGGATTGAGATTGAATTGCCGGGCACACTCCTCGCGGGAGACTTGCGGTATTGGTAAGTCTGCCAGTGGATGCCCCACATACTCCGCCTGCACCTGCCGCTTGCGGTAATAGGTTTCCTCAAACGGAAAGATCACCAGCATGCGGTCGACAAACTTTTTCACGCGCCAAATGCGGCGCTGTTTCCACGCCCATAGCTGTGGTGAGACGAAATACACCACGGGAACGCCCATCCCGTGCAGCCTTTCTGCGAGTCGCAGGTTGAAATCGGGGAAGTCGATCAGGACAGCAACGTCCGGTTTGCGAGAGCGTGCCACAGAAACCGTGCGGAAGAACTCGCGATAGATTGTCGCAATATGTTTAATAACTTCGGTGATGCCGACAGCGGCCACCTTCGCCGAATCAACGACGGTCTGGCATCCGGCCGCCCGCATCCTCTCGCCACCCACACCAAAAAACTGCGTGTCTGCTCCGAGTAGCTTCCGTAATTCGGGGATCAACATCGCGCCGTAGTTCTCGCCCGAAGCCTCACCGGCGGAAATAAGGACACGCCGAGCGCTGCTCACATCAGTGTGAGTGCCCGGCGAAACTGCGATGTCACTGGAGGTGGAGATAAGTGCCTTCCTTATAAAATTCTATTGCGTCACCTTGGTTTTTGTTTTTAACTTCACCCGATGACCCGATGACCCGATGACCCGATGACCCGATCACCCGGACTCTGCCTCCCCCTCCCTCCTTTTTTTCGCAAAATCCGTCGAACAAAAGATTTATCTGGGCTTTCGACAGTTTTTCTCATTTTGAAACGCAAGATCTTCCGGTTTGAGGTGGTCAAAACGCAACATCTTGCGGTTCACTCCGCTCGCGACCCAGCCTGAACAACTGCACGCGCAACGCGCTCGTAGCGACCTGCAGTCCATACAGTAGCGTGGCAGCGCGCTTGGGTTCTATGTTTCCGTCGGCCAGTCCGCGGCAGACGCTCGTCACTGCCATTTGCACGGAAAGATCATCTTCCAGGACAGGCAGCGTTAAGCCTTCTTTCTTTTGCCGTTCGCTGCTGGTTAGGTTGTGGAAATGGCAGTAACGCCGCTTCTTGAGCGCCGGAGCCCGGCAGGGCTCGCCATCCGACTTGATGAAGTGGCATCGCGGAGCCGCATCGGCCGCTTCGAGTTGGCAGCGTTGCAGCTTATCGAGATATTCCTGACGCTTCACCGAGTCCAGCGCCGCATCATACAGATCCGGCTGAGACTCCCGTAGCTGCTCCGCATGCCAAATGATCTGCATGCTCATTTCTTCCTCGCTGATTTCATCAATCGACCGGGTATCCAAGGTCCACGGGTAGGCGCCGAGAGACTTCGGATAATCGTTGCGTTCAGTCCTCGGCTTGCCAGCCGCAACACGCTCAACGGCAGGCGATCCACTCAGCGAATCCAAGGCATCTTCCACAATTCCCGCCATTCCCGCTCCGGGAAGCGAATCACCTGCAGGTTGGCTGACGTCTTGGGTCGTCCGCGCCGAAGGACGATGCTCATCCTCGGGAAGAAACGGCTTAGGCCGGCCGCCTAACTTGTCCAACATCTCGTAATACGTATTGGTCTCAACTCCGTCGGGTCCTGCAAACCAGGTGCGGGTCGGTTCCTTCAAGTTATCGGCAGCGAATTCGTGCCACTGTGCGATCTTGACGTCGGTGTCGCCGACTCGAATCCATCGGGTTTTCATGTGTCTCATGGTTCTCCTTTTGTTCGCCTACAAGTTGAACCATTATGGAACCACGATGAAGCCGCAGAGTCAAAGGCAATGTTTGAGGAAAACTTTACGGACAATCAGCAACTTACGGGGGTTAGAACGACGGTTTTTTCGTCCGTTGCTCTACTCCTCCGTTGTTTCCGAAGGGAACGGATTGGCTTCGCATGTCAGCGCTTCCTGGAAGGCCTTCGGCTGCTAGGGGAACATGTGTTGCACAGAGTCTTGCTGATTAGGAAAACTAAGTGGGCAGACGTCGATCGGACTACCGCAGCCTGCCGTGCTGTGTGCCTTCCCACGGAGGATCGCCCGCTGTCGCCTGACGATTTTCGTCGGTGAATCGAAGGACCAGAGAATCGTCAATAAGAAAATTCCTGTTCCCAGTCTTACCGAACTCCAATGGACTGACCACGACCTGAAATGATTGCGCGGAATTTTTCTGGTACTCGAACCGGTAGCCTGATTCGATGTGCCCGGTAGCCAATTCTGAGTCTATGAGGAATGCGTGATCCTTACTCGGTTCTGAGTCCGCAGAGATTCCTAGTTGTTCAATCTTGTCTGGTATCTCAGAATATCTACCGGCGTAGCGCACGAGGGCCATGACAAGAGCGCCCAGAGTAGCGAGAGCAGTCTGCTCGTTTGCTTGCAGTGGAGTAGGCGCGATTTCAGCGATTGTCTCTGGGTCTTCGAGATTGATCTTTTCACCATTAGGACTCGTGAATTCAGTGACGCGCCACTGACCCTCTTCCCACCTCATCCAAACCTCGGTGTTCCCCCAACTCGCTTCAGGAGCGGCCATCGACAGTACTAGCACCGCTTCAGCGCCATTGGAAATTCGGCGCCTGGCGCGAATCTCGAAGTGTTTGATCTCTGCATTGGGATCTTCCGCATCGAAGCCAATCAGCGAGCGCCCGTCGCAAGCTTCAGAGACCTTCAGTCCTTTTTCCTCGATCGTCGCACGAGGCCTGGAGAGCAACTCCTCACGCCCAACCTTGCTCATCGCATTCAGCGCGGCTCGCAGCTGTTCTGGCAAGTGCTTTTCGACCGAAGCAGAATCTTTAGCCGTAAGAATTTCAGCGATCACCTGTTCCTCAGGCGAACCTTGCGCGTGTACACGAAACGCGCCTGCCAGCAATAAAATGCTGAGCAAAGTTAAGTCGCATCATGGCGTACCCTGCTATGAATTAGACACAGGAATCCCAAAAGGGTTCCAAAGCGGAACATAGCGAGTAGATGATTCAGTTCACCGAGAGGCATACTCTTCGAGTGTTTCCTCAAGCCAAAACATGTACCACATTTCGAACGTGAGTCGCTTTCCGTCTTTACTCAATACCGGTGAAAGACCGTTGTTCTCGGTTCTGCGGTCCTCCCAGATTTCGCCACGGCATGGCCCGTTGACGACAAGCCAGTGCCGCAGAGCACAGCCGAGGTGGCAAATGGGTATAGCTCCGTCCATAATGGAGCCGTTCCAGTAATGGGCCTCCAACCTCCGATCCCAGGCTTCCCACAGCTCGTCCTCTTCTTCAGATGGAGTGTCTTCAGTCGAGTGTGGCTCCTCGTTCCAAAATGACTCAGGCAGATTCCAGGAGTCCTGATATGCGAACGGTCGCGATACGTCACCCAGGAGATGACCCTTCTCCCATGAGCCTAAAGCAAATCCGTCGTCGTGCTGCCCGAATGGAAATAGACCATAGTATGGTCCGGCGCCGCCGTTCCCGATCTGGCAAATAAATTTGCGGTACTCCTGAGGAAGACTGATCCTGTGCCTCTGCTCAAAGGCCTCAATAGATTGGGCCACGTATTTGGGATCCATGGTCATTTCCGAAGGCAGTACTCTGTCATTGTGGTCTTCTCCCAACAGAAGTTTGCCTAATGGCTCACCTGGCTGACCTTTTTGAATCCCGGTGGAACCTCGAATAGCGCAGGATCAACTCGCTCCTCGGACATTTCGACGATCTCGGTCGATGTAGTGAATTCCTGTTCCTGCCTTTCTCCGGTTTGCAAAATCTGGATTGCTTTGTTGGTTCTCTTGGAGGAGAGCATCAGACCTTGGGGATCTGGTCCTGAGTGCTTAAATTCTGGACGAATCTTCTCCAATGCTCCAGGCCCACCTCTCCCGATGCCAACGCCGCCGCCTACTCCCACAAGTCCCGTCCTCCCATGCGGTCGTGGGCCGCAGGTCCTGGGATCGGGTATGTCGAGATACCACGCGTCTTCGACGGTCTCGTTGGGCTCAATTCCCAATTCGGGAGATGCTGTCTGCTTTGTTGTCGTAATGTAGTGCCGCGCCGTGTGACCGAAAGCAGATTTTGTCTCGCCGGTATCTCGGACGGTGGTCTCAATCGCTAGATTCGGCGGGCCTTCCGTCCGGTTCTTTATCTCCTTCGTCTCCTTTGGCAATTCTGCCGGCAGCGGAAGTTCGCTGTACTCGCGGCTTTTGAGATCGAGCCTGTACATCACATGGTCTGAACAGCGCTGGATGATCACGGTTCGTTCCTCTGGCTCAGTCCCAAACGAGTGAAATCCCGGCAACTCGAAGCGGCTGTTAGGACCTTGCACATAGCCCGTGTTTGTTTGATCGGAGGCATCCACGAAACGAGGAAGGCCGCTTGTGTGCGACACCGTTCTAATGCGGAGTCCTGTTTGCGCACATGCGTAGCCTGCGAACGAGAGAATGAGCGCAGCCAGAATTTGCACTTGAAGATTTCTGAAGGTACCCATACGTTTCCTCATCGTTGGATGCAACGCAGAGATGCAGCATACGCCAACAAGATCACTCGCCGCATCATCCGTTGCCGGCCGCCTTGGCGATATATGAGCCCTACAGCGCATTACTGGACAGCGCTTTAAACTCATTGCGCCTCGAACATGCCTATGCAGACAAACCTGCATCTTTTCGGTCCGGCCCATCTGTCAATCCTCATTAGTGTGCCCGTTTGTGCGGTTGGGTTGGCTTGGATCAATCATCGCAGGCCCACGGCTGCGACGTGGATCCGTTTCACACTCGCCGCGGTCCTCGTGCTCAATGGGCTGTGGTGGTGCTGGTATCGATTCAGCGTCCTGCATCTGCGGCCACCGCAAGGCCTGCCATTCGAGCTGTGTGATATTTCGCTTTGGCTGACTGTCTTTGCATTGGCGCGGCTGCGCCAGCGGACCTTTGAACTGGCTTACTACTGGGGATTGGCGGGAGCAGGCATGGCCATGCTGACACCTGATCTGCTGGCGCCATTAGTGAGCGCATCCTCCATTAACTTCTTCGTGCGGCACGGCGGGACGGTCATGGCGATCTTGTATCTGCTTTGGAGTAGCCAGCTTCGCCCGCATCTACGCTCCTGGCGGTTCGCGTTTCTCGCGCTGAACCTCTATGGCGCTGCTGTGGCTCTCTTCGATTTCCTTTTCGGCACTAATTACCTCTATCTGCGTAACAAGCCCGCCTCCGCATCGCTGCTTGATGCGATGGGAGCCTGGCCACTCTACATTTTGAGCGCGGACTTGCTGGCCTTGGTTCTCTTCATCGTCATGGCTGTTCCGTTTAGGCAGAAAAGTCGCCAAGCCGGGCTTTCCCAAAACGAACGAAGGTTGTAAACTGCGTAACAAACTGGCAATTCTGCCAGTCTGGCCGAGAACAGAGAGACTATGAAGGCCTTGATTCTGTTCGTTACGTTTTTCGGCTCCGTGATCGTCGCAGATCGTTCCATTCTTCAATCCAATACACAATCTAACGCCGAATCCAGCGCGTCCGCCCCGTCCGAAGCGCCGGCTGGATTCGACGACCAGACCATCGATTCCGCTTTCGTGACGCAGGCTGTTCATGACGCCGATAGGACGTTCTTCGATGAGGTCGAAGATATCGACAAGGATGGTCTTGGCCCGTTGTACAACGCGCAGTCGTGTCGAGAGTGCCATCAGAATCCAACCTCAGGCGGCGCCAGCCAGGTGGTGGAACGGCGCGCAGGACACCGTGGTCCAAACGGTCAATTTGTAAGTGCGAGTGTCCCCATCAACGATGGTCAAGAGGTAATTGTTGGGCGAACCTTAATCAATGATCGAGCGATTTGCCCGAATGCCGCTAATCCGGATGTTCAGCTCCAGGAGCACATGCCTGATGCGGAGAGGATTCGCACGAACAGGCTTTCACTCAACGTCCTGGGTGACGGCTTCATCGAGGCCGTAGCCGATCAAACGTTAATCGATCTCGGCAGGAAACAGTGCAGCACCACGAATAGAAAGATTTGCGGACAGGCCCTGCCGGTGCCCATCGTGGAAGCTCCGGGAAAAACCGGCATTGGGCGCTTTGGATGGAAAGACCAGCACGCGAGTCTCTTGTCGTTTGCCGGCGACGCCTACCTCAATGAAATGGGGATTACAAGTACGCTGTTTCCCGATGAGGTGACGTCACTCTGCAATCCCAAAACGGTCACGGAACCGAATAGCCAAGCCGATCCAAAAGATGGCCTTGCGGACATCGATCGCTTCGCGCGATTCATGCGAGCGTCGAAGGCGCCGCCTCGAGACGAAAAGCTGGCAGCCACGGCTGCAGCTCGGAATGGCTCGGTGCTCTTCGAAAAGATTGGCTGCGGCATATGTCACGTGTCAACGCTCGTGACGGCTAAGGCGGGCACCACCATCAATGGAGGTAAACTCACGGTTCCCGACGCGCTGGGCGACAAGCAGTTTCATCCGTACTCAGACTTCCTGCTTCACGACGTTGGGACCGGCGATGGAATCGCGATTGCAGTCGTAGAGCACTATAGGATGTCCCGCAGAGTTGCCGAAGCCATTGCCAGTCCCAGCTACTCACCAAGCTCCGTTGACCGCATGGTGAACTGCGAAAACTTTTCCTTCAAAGCCATCCAGGATGCCGCAAACAAGCTCCGCACGCCTCCACTCTGGGGTGTACGCACCCATGCCCGGCTGATGCACGACGGTGAATCTCTCACTATGAATGACGCGATTTTGCGTCACCGGGGCGAAGCTCGAGATGTAACAAAAAGGTTCAAGCGTCTGTCGATCAAAGACAAATCGGATTTGCTTAGCTTCCTTAGTTCCTTATAAGGGAACGCGGGTGCTGCAGTCTTGGAGGCAGTCGAACAACAATAAGCGTTAATTGATGAAGTCGTGAGGAAAAAGGGAAGGAGGGAACTGCTGGATTTGGTCTGATGTTCAGAAAATAAACCGAAAGGCGTATTCATTAACCGCTGGGTTGGGTCTCGAAGGTGATTCACCGCTCTTTTCGACAGCCTGCAACCACAGGTGCGGCGTAAGTTCTTTTTCTTCAGCACCTTCTTCGGCGCGGCCTAGGTCTGCCCTCCGAAAGCGCTCGTGGCACCACAACTGCATTCTCCTGGACAGACTTGAGGAGGTGCCAAAATGAAATACGCACGAAAGGCCATTCGGGGAATCATCGCTGCTTCCGTACTCTCGTTATCGCTGGTAAGACCTCTGATCGCCCAGCAAGAGGTAAGTCCCGATCACTTTGACGCTGCTCCGGTCCAGAGCATGCAGGCCGCGAAGGCGGCGCCAAAAGCTCAAAACAGCAAAGTGGCTAGCAACAGAGCGGCCAAGAAGCATGTGAGCAAAGTGGAGCACACTCGCACCCAAACTGCGTCGTTGAAAAAAGTATCGGGTTAGGCTGCTCGGCACGCCCTAGCGCAGGATCTCGATCCGCGTTACAGGATGCACCTCGTTCCAGCCGTTGTCGCGGTCGGTGACGTAGGCTCCGGTGACGCGGACTCGATCGCCGACATTGGGGATTGTGATCTGCGGATGAAAATCCCGGCAAGCCGCCTGGGCATTCGCTTCGGCGGGAATATGATCGCAGATTAGTTCCACCACGAGTTTGCGCTGGGCATGCATCACGTTGACGAGATTCAAGACTGACTTGTTCTCGGGATCGAGCCCGATATGCAAATCACCATCCGAGGCGCGGTGCACGGAGACGACGCGACCCTCGACGGCTGTACACGGCTCAAGCACATTCAGCCTGTCCTTTTCATACACATGCTTCCACAGATCGGGATTGCAGCTTTCAGCCTGCAGCTTGACCGGCGCCGTTCCTGAATAGCGAAGCCTTGCCATCAGAAATAAGGCGGTGAGTATTACCAGTACTATGAGTGTGATTCGTGAGACGCGACTCAAGGTGTCGCAGGGTATGCTTTGCCAGTCAGGGAGTCAAGTGGGCTGCTCCAGAAGCCACCGATCCGGGGGCAAGGCAGGTGCTCAGAAAAAAAAGGAGCCCGATTCACGCATTCAACGCATCCCTTTTCGGGAAGAATCGGGCTCCAATTCCTCTGCTACTCACTTCTTGAATGTGCCTTATGCAAGTTAGAAGCCAGAGTCGAAGCAGCGATGAAGACCATTGTGGAATTCGCGGCAAAGCAGTGATTCCGTTAGTTTGAGCTGGTTTGGGAATGTCCGGATCGGTTAAGGGAAAATCCGTGGTTCCTCCGGAGTTGTGAACCAAACGGTTAATTCCATTAACCGTTTGGTTAGCGGGCCTGCATGGTTTGAGGAATACTACAAACCGAACACGCAAAGGGAAAAGGATCGGAAGCTGTTTTCGAACTAGTTGGCTTGCCCGAGAGAGGCGAACACGAAGGTCACGAAGGAAACATCAAGGTCACGAAGATTCTTTGTGACCTTCGGTTTAGCCTTCGTGACCTTCGTGTTCGCCTTTCCCGGTCTTGATGCTAATTGGACAGCCCTGCTGGAGGTTCAAAGTCATTCCACTGTCTTGAGCGCAAGCTGAAGAGCTACTGACGGCGCGAACTGTCCAGTGATCATGTTTTCCTGGAAGCGCGAAGTAACGGCTAGTGTTATGTGGTTCGAAAACCGGGAAGTCACTTCGAAGCGACCGGCGATCAAGCGTTCCTGGAATGGTCTTTGTACCTGCACCTGCTCCCCGATCGTGGAGATCAGGAGCCATTCGCGGGGATACCAGAAGAGCTGGCCGTAGCTGGCTTGCTGGAGGAAGCTTGTGGATGAGGCGGTGAGACTGCGATTCGTAAAATCGTGCTCAGCCAGAATTCCCCATTTCCCCATTCCCAGCCGCAGGTATGGTCCGACAAGCGTGCGATTCGTCGTGCTCGTTGAGCCATGCAGGGTGTTTACGCCCAGTACGGTCGTCGTGTGCTTGCCGAGCAAGTAGAACTCGGCGAGTGAGCCTCCGCCCGATTCCTTTGCTCCGGTTGGTTCGGTACCGCTTGGCCCAAATCCGTAGGGATTGATCTGGTAGTGCTTGCCCCACCAGAACATTTTGAGCTGGACCGGAGAATCGTAGTATCCGTAACGGTTACGCGCCCGAATGTAGGTAGTCAGATCGGGATTATTAACTCCGTTTGGCAGCGCGTCGCGACCGGCGGAGAATTCGAGTGTGCTCTTAGGGCGATAGGAGATGAGCGCACTCGTCAAATAGACCTCGTTAGGCTGGATCGCTGGCTCATAACTGACGTTCGGACGCTTCACGCTTCGATTTTCACCGTTCACGACGGCGGAGAGCCGCCATCCTTTTCCCAATTCGGTCGCATTCCGATACAGGAATCTTGCGCGAACCGTCCCGATTGTTGGCTCGTCCGTGGCTGTGCTGACCTGGCCTTGACTGACATTGCGCACATCCTGAGTGATGCGATCTCCCCAGCTCAGCCATTTGACAAAGCGATTGTCGGAAGGGTGATAGTCGCCTCCCTGAAGACTCTGCGCCTGATCGATGCTTCGTCCGTACGCGTTGAGAAGGCCGCCGCCTTGTGGAAAAATATGGCAGACGGCACAGTTGGTGTATCCCAGCCGGACCATCGTGGGAAGAGCCTTGGCGGGACGATTAAAAATCCAGAAGACCCAGGTTCCGGAAACCAGAGCCCAGCAGACGTACTTTCTCATTACTGTCGCCCAGCTTGGGTCGTGAGGGCTGTCGCCGTGGTTTCGGGGAATTCAATTCGGAACTGGATCTCGTTTTCGGTCTTTACGCCGAATTGACTGGGTTGCTCGATACCATAATCGCTGAGTTTCACAACACCATCGCCCACTGCGCGGAAGGCCGGCGCGCTGCCGGCCTCGCGGATCTTCAGCAGGACGGAGAAGTTTCGTGCGGTACCGCGGATGCTCAACGTACCTGAAACCCTGCAGCTTCCTTCGTGACCGGGCAAAATTCCAGGACAAGAAATGCCTTCACCTTCAAATGTCATATCGGGAACCTGACCGTCAGGAGTGGTGAAGACGTGTTCGCGCATGTGCTGATCGCGAAGCGCGATACCCGTGGCCAGCGTCTTCACGGGAAGCTGGGCCTCGATGTGCTCCAGTGTCACGCCGTCGGGACTGCGGCGTATCTGGACGCGGGCTTGCAGGGCCTCGGACTTACCTTTTACGAACAGGCCCGGCATATTCGTCCCAACTTGGAAAGTCGCCGTGGCGTGTTCGATCTGGATGGCCTCTGGCTTGCCCGGCTCATCGGAAGTCGCCGGGAAGATCGAGGCCGGAATTCCAAGGATCGCGAAGAGGATCAGAACCGCATTCCACAACCTTGGCATGGCCTTCTCTACAAATAGAGCGAATCGCCCAAAATAAGCGATATCAATGACAGCTCACCAAGTCCGTCCCGTATTGGGAGGGCACACCCTTAGGAAAAATGCGGGCACCCACGGCAGGATGCCCGCTCAGGTTCCGGAGGGTAAGAGTTAGTCGTCGTCATCGTCGCGGTCATGATCACGATCATGGTCGCGCTTAAGCTGGCCACGGATTTCGCCGCCACCGCTGCGACTGGTGTGCACGTTCGCATAAGTGAGTCCTGACTTGATAGCTTTCACGAGCCTCGCGAAAGAATCTTCTCCGTTAGGATTCGTGGGATCGACACCCTGCGATGCGGGGCCCGTCATGTCAGCCGCTGTCCAGGTTCCCGTCACCGTTCCCGGCCCTGCTGATGCTGGGCACGCAACTTTAGTCGCTGCGGTGTTCCCGCCACCGCAAAAGAACACGGCCACGCCGCCTGTCACGGTCGGTCTTCCTACGTGAATGTGAGCGAACAGGACGCTTTTGCCTGTGCCAACGCTGCCCTCAAGCCCGCTGTAGGTCAATTCATATTCGATTGATTTTTCATCATGGCTAATCGTTACCTTCGCGTGCCCAGTGGCTCCGCTGATCACGATTGGCGTTTCACTCAGACCTCTTAGTCTGGCGCTGAACTCTTGCGCAAGGGCACTCGTTGTAAACAGTGCACTTGCCACCACAACTGCGAAAACTCTTAATTTCATCGACACTCCTCTCAATCTGCCCGGTTGAAGTTGAGGAATTGCCGGATGGCTCCTCAATTTGAGGGCCGCAAGCGTAGCAGTCTAGGGGCCGGGAAATGTCAGGATTTTGTCACCGGAGTGTAAGAAGTTTGTTTCTAAGATTAAGGGTCGGTGACTAGCTAGCTCGACGCGTCCTGCCTCGGGAACGCGATGAAATGAGCTTGGCGTCCGCTGCGTTGGAACTCCCAGGTGAGGTGGTGCCAGCCAGGATCAGGCGCCGAGCAGCCTACGCCAGTCGAAGCCCAGGTGTGTCCAGGGCCATTCCAAACGCGCCCAGTTCCTGAGCGGCGGAAGTCACACTCTGTGGAACCACGTTGAACCTGGAAAATTGCGGTATTTTGGATGCGGAGATTCCCATGCAGGGCGGCAACATTCATGCGATGGAGATCGTACTCTTGCTACTGCTGCTCTTTGTCGTGGCCTTTGGCGAACTGGCGCGACGACTGAAGACTCCATATCCAATCGTGCTTGTCGTCGGGGGCCTGCTGGTGAGCTTTATTCCTGGAATTCCCAGGATAATGCTCAATCCGGACGTCATCTTTCTAGTTGTCCTGCCCCCGCTTCTTTTTTCGGCAGCGTGGCTTACGTCCTGGCGGGAGTTCTCCTTCAACTTTGTCAGCATCTTTCTCCTCGCCTTTGGATTAGTTGGCTTCACCGTGCTGGGCGTGGCCTACGCGGCGCCATGGTTCCTACCTGGATTCGACTGGCGGATGGGCCTGGTGCTTGGAGCCGTGGTGGCTCCCACCGACGCGATCGCTGCAGCTTCGATCGCCAAGCGCATCGGATTGCCGAAACGAGTAGTCGATATTCTCGAAGGCGAGAGCCTGGTAAATGACGCGACCGCACTCCTCGCGCTTGAGTTTGGCATCGCGTTGCTGGTCGGGAACCGAACTTCGACGGTAACGTCGGGCTTTCTGCGGCTTACTTACCTGACCGTTGCCGGTATCGCCATCGGATTAGTGATCGGCTTGGTAGTCGATTGGATCGAGCATCGCATCGACGATGCTCCTATCGAGATTGCTCTCAGCATCCTCACACCTTATGTGGCCTATCTGAGCGCCGATTCAGTTCGCGCTTCTGGCGTGTTGGCGGTGGTGGCATGCGGCCTCTACCTCAGCCACATGAGTTCGCACTTCTTTTCGCCGAGCGTGCGACTGCAGGTGTGGGCGGTTTGGGAATCGCTGACATTCATCTTGAACGGATTTGTCTTTGTCCTCGTAGGACTGCAGCTTCCCTATGTTCTCAACGCCATCAAAGACCACACGCATCGCGAACTTCTCCTGTACGGCGCTCTCTTCACGGCGCTCCTCATCTTGTTGCGATTGGTTTGGGTCTTTCCCGGCGGTTCGCTGGGGTATCTGATACGGATGCATATTCTTCATCAGAACGTGCGAATACCATCGCCGCCACAATTCGTGATTGTTGGCTGGACAGGTATGCGTGGCGTGATCTCTCTGGCAGCGGCGATTGCACTTCCACAGATGCTGGGAGAGAACCATCCATTTACGCAGCGAAACCTGATTGTCTTTCTGGCCTTCTACGTCATCCTGGTGACGCTGGTGTTACAGGGACTCACGTTGCCGGTGTTGATCCGGGCGCTCGGACTAGCAGACGATACCCGAGCGGATTCCGAAGAGAAAGAGGCGCGGCGACTGATTCTGGAAGCCGCCCTTGTGCACTTGGAAGAAGCCAGGGCCAAGGATGGTTCTGAATTTGCCGAAGTCTACAACGACCTTGCGCATCATTATCGGCATCGTTTGGCAATTCTGAGCAAGGAAGGGGGTCTCGAGAATGACTCCGCATTACTCCACCATGCGCGCTCGATGGATATCTCACGCGATATGCTTCGCGTGGAGCGGCGGACGGCGGTCCGACTGCGCAATCAACGCCGCATCAGCGACGAAGTGCTCCGCGAACTCGAGCACGAACTCGATTTGAGCGAGGCACGCTTATCGCCCGGCAAACCGTCAGATGATTACCGCGAGCCCCATCACCAATAGCAAAGCTACAACCGAGATGATCGTCTCGCAGATCGACCAGCTCTTCATGGTGTCGGCGACACTCATATTGAAGTACTCCTTCACCAGCCAGAAGCCGCCGTCATTCACGTGCGAGAAGACCAGTGAACCGGCGCCTGTGGCGATGGTCAGCAGTTCGGGCCGGACTCCCGTGTGAAGGGCGATCGGCGCAATGATGCTGGAAGCCATCGCCATCGCGACGGTTGCGGATCCGGTGGCAAGCCGTACGAGGGCGGCAACCAGCCAAGCCGAGACCAGAATTGATATGTGAGCGCGCAGCGCGAGATCGACAATCGCTTGCGACGTTCCACTGTCTAGCAGAACGCGTCCGAGGCCTCCGCCTGCGCCAACCAGTAGCGTGATCGTAGCCGTGGGCGCGAGACATTCATCGGTGAACTTCAGAATCGCCTCGCGCGAGAATCCTCGCATCTTGCCTAATGTAATGAAACTCACCATCGCGGCTATCAGCAGAGCAATGTCAGCGCTACCGAGCAGCCGAAGGCCGTCATTAAGGCGAGTGTGCGGCGTGGCAAGCCGGTCTGCCCAACTGCCGATGAGCATGAGGAAGATCGGAAGGAGGATGGTGAACAGGGTGAGATTGAAGCTGGGCAGATCGCGCCGCGCAGCTTTCTCCAGAAACTGCGCAGCAATCGGGTTCTCGCCTTCAATGCGAATACGAGGCGCGATCAACTTCGCATATAGTGGCCCGGCGATTATTGCGGTTGGAATTCCAACCAGCAACGCATAGAAGACAGTCCGTCCGATGTCGGCGTTATAGGCAGCGACGGCCAGCAGCGTCGCCGGATGCGGTGGAACCAGGCCATGCACGACTGAGAGTCCAGCAACCATCGGCAATCCGACCAAAACCATCGATGTGCCGGTCCGCCTGGCAACGTTGAAGGCGATCGGAATGAGCAGCACAAATCCCACTTCGAAAAAGACCGGCAGTCCGACTAGAAGCCCGACGACCATCATCGCCCAATGAATGTTTTTCTCGCCGGCGACGTTGATCAGCGTGAGTGCAATGCGTTCGGCTCCTCCACTCTCCGCCATCATCTTTCCCAACATGGTTCCAAGCGCGACCACGATCGCGATGTGCCCAAGCGTGCCACCAACGCCGGTCTCAAACGACTTGACGATCGTCGAAAGCGGCATGCCACTAGCCGCAGCCAGCACGAGCGAGACCGTCATCAACCCGATGAACGGATTCAGTTTGAAACGAGCGATCAGGAGGATGAGTACGACAATCGCTCCCAACGCCAGAAGCAGCAGAAAGGTGCCGTGATGGTCGGTCATTGGTTATTGGTCAGTTGAGGCAGGTAGTCATTCAGCATCATTGTGTTGGCTTCTTGTACGCGATGCCCTCGATCTCGATTTTGCAATCCACCACCATGTTGGAAACGACAGTAGCGCGAGCCGGAGGGTTGGCGCCGAAGTACTCGCGAAAGACGTCGTTGAACGCCTGGAAGTCGCGAGGATCGTCAAGCCAGACTCCGCAGCGCACCAGGTGTTCAGGACCATATCCTGCTTCTTTGAGGACGGCGAGAAGATTCCGCATCGCCTGATGAGCTTGCGTCGTGATGTTGCCTTCGACGAGCTGTCCGTTCAAGATTGGAACCTGCCCGGAAATATAAAGCCAACCGTCTGCTTCCACTGCACGGGCAAAAGGCAGGTGCTGGCCGCCCGGACCTTTGCCGCCTTCAGTGCCATAGCGCTTGATGGTCATATCGGGATCCCCGAATGTTCAGATAAATCCGAAACAGTTAGAACTGTCATCCTGAGTCCTGATGTTGGCCGAAGGATCTCCCGGAGCGTTTCAAACTTCGTTGCCATGTCCTGGCTCTTTGGCCCAGGTTCTCGTGAAAGAGCCAGGATGCTGCATTCGCGTTCCAATCATCTCGGGAGATCCTTCGGCGAACGCCGGGCCTCAGGATGACATATGCATTTCACTTTCTCTCTCGCGACAAGAATTGTCCGCCTCGCTGTCCCGTGCACGAGCCCTCTCTATAAGACAGGACACCATTCACCCACACTGCTTCAATTCCAACCGATGGCCTCACAGGATCAGTGAAGGTAGCCGTGTCGCGGATTCCATCGGCGTCGAAGAGTACCAAATCGGCCCAATAGCCATCGCGGATATAACCCCGATTGCGCAAGCCCAAAGTTTTAGCCGGGAGACTCGTCATTTTTCGGACTGCTTCGCCCAAAGAGAACAGTCCCAGCTCGCGACTATATGGGCCGAGTACCCGGGGAAACGTCCCCCAAAGACGCGGGTGGGGCAGAGGATCATTTGGCAATCCATCAGAGCCGATCATTGTCCCGGGATGCCGCAGGATCGCGCGCATGTCGTCTTCGGAGATGGAGTGGTAGATCGCACCCGCTGGTTGAAGCCTCCGCGCCGCTTCAAGTTGGGTTACTCCCCAGCTCTTGGCAATCTCAGCGAGACTTCGTCCCGTGATCTCGGGATGCGGCTTCGACCAGGTGATGGTGATGGTCACACGCTCGTCCACTTGTCTGAGATCGAGCGTGCTCGAGCTGGCGGCGTAGGGGTAGCAGTCGCAGCCGACTGACTGGTGCTTTCGCATTGATTCGAGCGACTGCAACACTTCGCCGCTGCGTCCCCAGTTGTCGATGCCTGCGCACTTCAGGTGAGAAACGATCACAGGAACACCGGCGGTGCGCCCAATCTGGAAAGCTTCGTCCATCGCGGGGAGCACCTGGTCAGTTTCGCTGCGCAGGTGCGTTGTATAGAGCGCTCTCGTACCCGACAAAACCTCGGCCAGACTCTGCACTTCCTCAACAGAAGCGGAGTTCGCAGACTGATATCCCAATCCTGTGCTCAAGCCAATCGCACCGTGATCGAGAGCCTCACTTAGTTGCTCCTGCATGGCTGCGATTTCGCTCGCCGTGGCCGCTCGGTCCAGCCGATCCATGTGGTTGTTCCGCAGCGCTGTGTGGCCGACGAGCGCCGCGACGTTTACCGTCGGATTGGCCGCCGTAATCGCTGATGCATACTGAGCGAACGTGGGATAGCGAAACGCGTCTTCCTCCCCGAGCAAATTCATGGGATCAGGGAATCCGCGAGATAATCGCACCGGCGCAGCGCTGATGCCACAGTTCCCAACGATTACGGTGGTGACGCCCTGCGAGAGCTTGGGAAGCATCTCGGGCGCGCGAATTACGTAGAGATCGTCGTGGGTGTGGACATCGATAAAGCCGGGGGCCAGCACGTGGCCAGTACCGTCCAGTGTGTCTGCGGCGGAATAACCGTTAAGATCGCCAACGCCCTGTATGCGTCCATCCGCGATCGCGACTGCGCCGGCTTGCGGTTCATTGCCGCTTCCGTCCAAGATTTGTACATTGCGGATCAGCGTGTCACAGGCGGGCAAGTCATCTCCAGAAGACTTAAGCAGTCGAATTAATTACCATCACTCAGCGTGATGAAGCATGGCAGACGCTCAGTCTGGCAAACCGTAGGGGGTGAAAGCGAATGAATCATACAAAGGATCGCGTGCAATATCCATCGGCAGCAGAAGAGTTGAACCTGATTCACCCATTGAATAAGGGCCTTAGCGCGATTAGTGGGCCGTTGTCCTCGGCCGACATTCCCAAACTTGGATGGAACTTGCTGCGCGAAGACCTGAGTCTGCCCACAGCCGTCCTGTACGAAGAGAAGCTGCAACATAACTTGAAGTGGATGCAGTCGGTGGCGAGTGCCTATTGCGCGAAGCTGGCGCCGCACGGGAAAACGACCATGGCTCCGAAGCTGTTTGCGCGGCAAATACAAGCTGGGGCCTGGGGCATCACGCTGGCCACAGCTCACCAGACACTTGTAGCTTACTCGCACGGTGTGCGCCGCGTGCTCATGGCCAATGAGCTTGTGGGCAAACAGAATCTCGAGATCGTTAGCCGTCTGCTGGAAGACGATGAGTTCGAATACTTCTGTCTCGTCGATTCCGCGGCACAAGTTGAAATGCTAGGAAGTTTTTTCAAGGCGCATGGCCAGCGGTTGAATGTTCTGCTCGAAGTAGGGGCCGAGGATGGGCGAACTGGAGTTCGCGATCAGGAGCAGGTTCAGGCGACGACTGCTGCTCTCGTCAGATGGAAGAGCCAGCTTCGGCTGTGTGGCGTGGAAGTCTACGAAGGTGTTTTGAGCGACGAGGCTGCGATCCGGCGATTGCTCGAAAAAACAGTCGAGATTGCCCGTCAGCTTTCAAGCGAGAATCGCTTCGATCGTCGTCCCGTGATCCTCACCGGGGCAGGTTCGGCATGGTATGACGTGGTCGCAGACATATTCGCCAAAGCGGACATCGGACAGGAGAAGGAACTCATACTCCGACCGGGATGTTACCTGACGCACGATGTCGGGGCATACCGAGCGGCTCAGCAGCGGATTCTCAAGAGCAGTACCGTGGCCCGAAATATGGGATCGAATCTGGAACCAGCACTGCAGATATGGGGCTACGTGCAATCGGTTCCAGAAGCGGAAAAAGCCATCATCAATTTCGGGCGACGCGATGTCGCCTTCGATGCCGGTCTGCCAGTTCCCGTTCTCCATTTTCGTCCAGGCTCAGCCGAACCAGTCGCCCCTCCCGAAAGCTGGAAGTTGACTCGCATCATGGATCAGCATTCCTTTCTGCACTTCGCCGCCGGAGATGACGTTCGCCTTGGCGACATGATTGCTTTCGACATCTCGCATCCTTGCACGACATTCGATAAGTGGCGGTACCTGCCGGTGTTGGATTCGGAATATCGAGTGATCGATATTGTGCAGACGTTCTTTTGAGGAATACATTCGTAGGATCAGCACCCCGTATGAGACTGTCATCCCTCGCGCCGCAGCGAGGGATTGTTGGCAATCGAAGCCTAGTTTTCGCGGCGCGGGGGATCTGCTGTTGTTTTACTTGTACGTAGGAAGAAACAGCAGATCCCCCGCTCCGCAGTCCGATTCTTGGTAACGCATGCAGACTCATTGCGGAGCGAGGGATGACACTAAAGAGGGGCTGAAGTTAATAAGAGGAATGACCAGAATAATAGGATTGCTTGTCCTGGCGTTTCCCATATTGGCGATGAGTGCGACACGAGACACCCAGAAAGGCGATTACCTGCTGTTCGTCGGCACGTATACCGCAAAAGACAGCAAGGGAATCTACGCGTACCGTCTTGAGTCTTCCTCCAAAAAGATGACGCCTCTCGGGCTAGTTGCAGAGACTCCCAACCCATCGTTCCTGGCCACCGATCCAACCGGACGATTCCTCTATGCAGTCAACGAGGTGGAAAAATACAAGGGAGAAGCCAGCGGCTCGGTCAGCGCTTTTGCGATTGATCGGACGAGCGGCAAGTTGTCACGGTTGAACGAGCTTTCATCGCGAGGCACCGATCCCTGCTATCTCTCACTTGATCAATCGGGAAAGCACCTCCTGGTGGCGAACTACGGCAGCGGCAGCGTTGCCGCGTTCCCAATTCGCAAAGATGGAAGCCTGGGGGATTCCTCTGGGTTTGTCCAACACGCTGGCTCGGGCCCAGATCGGGAAAGACAAGAAGGACCTCACGCGCACTGGATTGGCGTTACACCAGACAATCGCTTCGCCATGTCAGCAGACCTCGGCACGGATAAGGTGCTGGTGTATCGGTTGGACGAGAGCAACGGGAGCCTTTCCGCGAATGATCCGGCATTCGTGAGCCTGGAGCCGGGCTCAGGGCCTCGCCATTTCGATTTCCATCCCAATGGCCGATTCGCGTATGTGCTGAGTGAGTTGAAACCCACTGTCACTGTCTTTTCATACGCCGCACAAAGCGGCACGTTGAAGCAGTTGCAGAGTCTCGTGACCATCCCAGAGAATTTCTCGGGGACAAATCATCCAGCGGAAATTCGGGTCCATCCGAACGGGAGATTTCTGTTCGCCTCGAATCGCGGCCATGACAGCATCGCAGTGTTTTCTATCGATCAGAAGAATGGGACGCTAAGCCCAGTCGGGTACTTCTCCACTGAGGGCAAGAAGCCGCGCAACTTCGAAATCGATCCTAGCGGGTCCCGCCTGTTTGTGGCGAATCAGGAGAGCGGTAACATCGTTGTCTTCAATATTGACAAAGCAACCGGCAAGCTCACGCCCACTGGTCAAGTGCTTCATGTAGATTCGCCGGTGTGCCTTAAGTTCATGGCTTTGAGGCAGCGCAAATAGCGCAAGGTCTGTGTGAAGACCCCGGGCTGAACCCAGCAACCCCGGCGCTAGTCCGCGAGGAGTTCTTGATAGCGGCTCCAAATCCTTCTGCTCCCAAATCTCTTTGAATTTTTGTGTAGGCCTGTCGTCTTTGACCGCTCGTTTCCGCTCTCATCAATAGGGGAAAGCAATAGCGGTGACTGCTGTGACAACGGAGGTGACAATTGCACGTCACTACCGGCAACCGATACCAGCGGCGTTGAAGCCGTCGAGGGATTTGTGGGCGGCCACAGCGCCAACATCTTCGGCGTCACCATCAAGAATGGCCACGTACGCGGATTCACTAATGGGATTCTGACGTTTGGCGGAGTAGTCGAAGAGATTACTGCCCAAAGCAATCTCACTGGAATCTTTGCTTTTGACGCAGTAGTTCGAAAGAACGACACCTCGCGAAATCACGTGGATGGCATAGCGTGCAATCAATGCGTCGTGACGGAAAATATGGCTGCTTTCAACCAGAGCAACCAGTTCCACCTGGTATTTGGGGGAGTCTTCGCCAGTAACACGGCAGTCGCCCGCGCCGGTCTCGGCGTCAATATCAGTAACGACGTAGTATCGCTAGACAATAACTCCTGTAACAGTTTTCGGTGCTGAATTTTTCATGCACATCCCCCTCTGCCATACAGAGGGGGAATTTTCATGCTGTTCTCGTTTCGGTCGAAGGTCCTGGCTTCACGGAATGCGGAGCGACGCCGTTACGCGAAATCGAGATTGGGTCCTCAGCCCCTGAGGCTCTCTTCCAGCCTGGGAAAGACACTATCCTAACCAGCCGTTCCTCTTGGTATTAGCGGATCGAATCTGAGATCAGGACGCGGTTGTGTTCGAGCAGATCGCCAGTCGCATGATCGAGCGCTGCGAGCGCGAGCTGATATCCGATTTGTGCCTGCAGGTAACTCTGCTGGGCTTGCTGAACGGTATTCTGCGCATCGAGAACAAAGAAGATCGTTTCAGCCCCGAGTTCGTATTTCCGCTGGTCGGCAGCGAGTGTTTTCTTGGCCAGGTCAAGCGACTGGGCAGCCGCTGTCAAGGACAGTTTGCTCTCCTCAAGCTGATGAACCGCATTGCGCACCTCTTGTGAGATGGCTTGCTGGCGCGAACGCAATGTGTACAGGTCTCCGCGCTTGGCGACTAGCGCAGTACCAAGATCCGCTTGGGCCTGATGGTTTTTGATTGGCAACCGTAGATTGAGACCGACACTGTAGGTTGGAAATCCGAATCCGCCAACCTGGTCGAGCGCATCGAGCAGGCCGCCGCGCGAGACTATCACCGGAGTCGAACCCGAGGTGTCGATCAGATTCCCACCGATTCCGTTCGACGTGTAGTTACCTGTCAAGTTCAAATCGGGCTGCATGTTGTTGTGCGCGATGTAAACGCCGGTGTCATCGTTGGCGAGCTGTTGTTTGATCGCCTCAAGCTCAGGACGCTTGCTCATCGCCATCTCGACGGCGGTGGCAATGTCCTGGCTAGCCATTTCGCCCGAGACTTCGGCTGTTTGGGTGAGATCGAAGTCCAGGGCAGCGGCGCGCGTATCGAGGTCGGCGCCGATTGTGCGGCGTAACTGATCTTCCAGGGGCTTGATCGCATATTCCGCTTGAATCAACTGCAGACGCCGTTGGGCGACGGTGGATTCTGAGCGATAAATGTCCAAGGGAGAGAGCGCGCCGAGTTCGAGCGCGCGCTTGTCGTGTTTGTAGGATTCCTCGGCCAGATGCAGCGAGTCCTGCACGACCGCGAGGTTCTTCTGCGCTTGGACAAGGGCCCAGTACTGATTGATCACCGTGACAATCGAATCGTTGAGCTGCGCCTCGAAGTTGGCGCGCGACTGCTTGACGTTGCGTTGCGCAATCATGATGGGACCGTGATTCACCAGGTAGCCACGGCCGCGCAACAAACGCTGTCCTACGGTGAAAGTTGCACCAGATGTAAACGAAGGATTGAAGAGTGAAAAGCTGCTGTTTGAGGTCGCACGACTGGTCGTGAAGCTAATCGCGTAGCTGGTGCCGGTTTGGAGCAGATGGTTGTAAGCGAAAACGGTCTGCTGCTGGAGCTGGCTTAGAGTCCTGGCACCCTGGAGAGCAGAAGTCGTAGGCTGCGTGGAGCGCTGCGGCGTAAAGCCGGCTGTGAACAAAGGATCGAATGGCGAGTAGGCGCGATCAATGCCAAAAGGCGTCTGGTCCAACTGCGCCTGTCCGACGCGTACGTCCGTATTGTTGAGCAGCATCAGTCGAATCGCATCCTGCAGGCCAAGTCGAAGCTTGCCATTGACGATATATTCATCGAGGGATTGCGGCCCGGGAAGCTGCGTCATTACGTGCGGATAGCTAAAGGCCTGGCGGAAGTAGTCTGGACTAGGAAACGTTTGGGCGACGAGCGGAAGGGCACAGATGACGATCGCGAAGTATGCGCAGCGCTTGAGTAGTGATTTCATCTATAAATGTCCATTTAGGAATAAGTGGTTCGAGCAATGCAATTTAAGTAACGCGTAACTTTAGAGACTGTCATCCCTCGCTCCGCCCCGATCCCCTGGTGTACGAAACCTTACCCTGCGGAGCGGGGGATCTGTTTGTTTTTCGGATGCAATGTGAAGCGAGAAAAAGCAGATCCCCAGCGCGAAACGGCCGCGCGAGGGATGACAGTGGTCTTTGAGAGTGTGCTTTGCTCATGAGTATCTACTTCGACAAGGCTCAAAGACGTGACTTAACCAGTAGTCTGGGATTTCTCGAGATTACTCATACCGAATCGCCTCTACCGGATCGAGCTTTGCGGCTTTCATTGCCGGATAGAGACCGAAAATCAAGCCGACCGAAACTGAGAAGGCGAACGATAAGACGATCGACGGAAGGCTGGTAACCGTTGACCAGCCTGCAAGCACAGCGATGGTCTTGGACATCGTCATTCCCAAAGCGATCCCAAGCATTCCGCCAACGAACGAAATCAAAACTGCCTCGACAAGAAACTGACGAACAACATCGCTGCGGCGGGCGCCGATAGCCCGTCGCACGCCAATCTCGCGTGTGCGTTCGAGAATATTGGCGAGCATGATGTTCATGATCCCGATGCCGCCAACTAAGAGCGAGATGGACGCGATTGCGACCATCACCAGATTGAAGACGCGCTGCGTTCGTTTTTGTTCGGCTAATA